>JBCAWW010000744.1:0-3470 GCA_038534415.1 Bacteroidota bacterium
GACAATACTTTTGTCTTGAAAGGGAGTCCTGACTATGTAGATGACTACGAAATTCATGGGAATTTTAGCATTAAGGGTAAAAATATAGCTTTGGTGCCTAATCCAGGAAAAATTGCAATTAAAGACCATGAAAATTTGAGAGACACCTTTTCATTTGGGTTCCTTATAAGAGATGGTCTAACTAACCAAATAATATCAGGCACACTAATAACAAATGACTTTGATACTATTTTCAATCGTTCTTCGCCAATTTCCCTGCCTCTCAAAGCACAAGATAGCTTAGGCGTCGCATCACCTGGATACAGTCCATTTATTTTTCAGGTAAATGAACCTGGGATATATGAAATTTCATTATTCCGTAGAATTAGAAATAGAGAGTTATTGAATTGGAAAATCAAAGGAGAAAATTTGGTTAACAAATCAGGTTATTTTACATTAGAAAAAGAAAAATAACCAATGGCAAGTTATTTATGGTATATCAATTAATTCTTGCCTCCAAACTGAAATAAGTTGAGCCATTCCAATAAAAGTTTGTTATAAAATAATATGTAACGTATCGAGGAGGGCCTTCCCAAGTTAACGGTGTGATTTCACACTTTCATCGGCGACCGTCAACTTTCCTTCTGAGTTTGTTTCACAATTGTTGAAGGACAACTCAGACTTATGAGGCCTATCTCGTGCAAGATCGTATCCGCATGCATCAATAGTTTGACCATCAAACGTTAGCGTATACATCTTGTCGGGGAGAGTTCCCCTGAACCCCTTTCCGCTTTGGGCAAGGTCAACGATTACGCTCCAATTCTGGCAGGCGATCTAATCGAATACCAAGCGTTCCAAACCGATGCTTGCGGCCACGGTAGATGATACCGACTACCTTGCCGCTACGCTGATAGGTAGGCAGATCAGCTTCAGCTAGTCGCCTCTGGAAATCCACCAAAGAGACAGCCTGCTTGAAGATGTCCTTAAGTTGGGAAGCCAGCTTTTCTTTGTAGAGCGTTTTACCTCGCTTTTTCACCCAATACTCTCGTTGACGGTCTTTAACGCCACGCCCATGCTTAATCTGGGAATGCACATATTCTGGATAGTATTCTCGCTGATAGGCTTCGGCTAACTTTTTCAAACACCGATTCTCAGTTTTCGGCAAATGAATCGCTCGACCAAAAATATCAGTCCCACCAGCAATGATATGGACATGTGGGTGTTTGACCTTTGCATCTGGTTGATGAGCTACCGCTAGATACACTGAGTGGGGATTATAGGTTTGCATAAAAAAGCGAGTCATATCTTCCATCGCTTCGGTAGTTACTGGATCGTCAGCGTGCCAAGACAAAACAATATGCCGCAGCCGGACTGCATCTTTACGGCGGCTCTTTGATTGCCGCTGCTCCTCATTGGCCTGAAAGCTCCGTACCCACTCCGGCAGCGTTGCTCCAGCTAGATTATGCCGAATAACAAAGCCCAGCTGGGCTTGCTCGCGAAGAACGTAGACCAAGGCTTGACGATAGGAACGGCTCTTGCGAGGGAAATATCGAATCAGCATAGGCTAGGAAGGCTTAGCTACTAATGGTGGATGAGATAAGCTCTCAACTATAAATCTCTCCAGATAGTCAATCCGGTCGATCAGTAGTTCTAGCTGCTTCTCTTGCTCACTCCCAAAGCTCTGCTTCATCAATCGCACCAAGTCTTCGATATGGTAGCGGATGAAAGCCAGTTCTTCTCGCAGAGCCACTAGCTCTGCCGGATCAGGCAGGAGAAACGTTTGCTGACTGTAAGCCAGGCTGGATTCTCGGATATAGGTAGCTAAAGGCCGGTGATGCTGAATAGCCGCCGCTCGTAGATCGGCTTCATCACTGCGATCTAAACTGATCACTACTTGCTTTCGCTCTCTTCGTCTTTGGCGTTGGTACTCTCGCTGATACTTTTGTTTCCACTTGGCTTTACCAGTCAGAAGATGCTGCTTGTCTTTTCCAAAATATCCTTCTTGCTCCAGCCAAGCTCGCATGGCCTTACTTTCCATAGGTCAATTGACTAGCGGGATGCTGGCAAATGGAAGGCATTGGGTATCGCTGTGAGAACTTGGCCCAAGCTTTGTACTTGGGCTGCTCGTAATAAGGATGGAGTTTAACCAACATCGGCTTTTCGTTCCCGCAGAGTAGCAATCCCTGCCGACTGGTCATCATCCGAATCTCTAGTTCACTCATGAGCGGCCGCCTAGCGTCATCAACCAAAGTATGCCCCAGAAGTCGAGAGAGATCAGCCGCTGTTTTCGGAGCTTGAGCCGAGAGGAACAATTTACTCCAAGCATTGGCTTCAATAGTAGCCCGACCTTCCGGGCCGTAAGCAGCTTCTAGCTGCTCGGCATTCTGAACGGCTAACATTACCCCAAAGCTCTTGCGAGCCACGGCTAGAATAGTAGGAAGACTCGGCAGGGTAACCCATCCAGCCTCGTCTATGAGGAGATATACTGGCAAATCATCAACTTGGACGGTCGCTTTCAAGAGCTGCCGAAAGAGTAGTTCCCAAAAGACGCTGTGGGGCGTGCGGTAATAGCTGTGATCCTGCGGTGAGACTTGGACGTAGATCACAGTGGGTCGCTTTCGTAGTTGCTCTAGATCAAGGTTAGTATGACTGGAAACCAGTCCAATCTTAGGATCAGCGTAGCGTTGTAAAGCTGCCTGAACGGTAGTAATCACACTAGTTCGGAGCTTACTATCACGAGCCAAGAAGGACTTCAATTGCGTAATCAGTCGTGGTTGATGGGTAGCCTTTATCAACTGCAGAACCTTCTCCGGCTCGGCTTCAATGTATGAGAGCAAATGATAGACATGAGCTAAGGTGTGATACTTCTTCTGTCGGGTAAAGACCAGTTTGATCATCAGTCGTAGTAATTCAATTCCGCTTTCATTCCAATAGACTGATTGGGGACTACTTCCTAGGGCAATGGTGATGAGTAGTTCTGCTAGCTGATTGATCTCAGTATCAGTTCGAGCAAAGGATAGCGGATTAAAGCCCGATGAAACGGCTGGGTTCGAGAAATTCAATCGTTTGACCTGATAGCCGCGATAAACGTACATGGCACTAGCCGTCGCGTTATACAAATGGCTACCAGGGTCGAACACCACCATTGAACCGGTGGTCGTAAAAAGACTCATAGCCAGGGACAGCGAACTTTTACCACTTCCGGTCATTCCGAATAAAATACAGTGGCGATGACTATGTTCACGACTGAGCTGTTTACGGCCAGTCAGACAAAAACCGTTGTGCTGGTGAGTTAAAAGTTTGGCCGAAGAGCCAAATGCTGAATTGTAATGAGTAGTAGTTGGATGGGGAAGAGCGGCCCAAAGGTCTCTAAGATTGTGGCTAAAGTTTTGCCACCGTTGAGCTAGGGTAGATAAATTCATAAGCGAAGTACGACCGTACTTCGGTTTCATATATTCTCAAAAATATTGTAACACAATTCTATAGTTTCG
>JBCAWW010000745.1:0-3469 GCA_038534415.1 Bacteroidota bacterium
ATCCTGCCTGCACACCACTGATATAAATATCATCGCTAAGGCCAGTTTTGGCTTCGGAGATGTAAACTCCATTGCCATTTTTAAAAAATTCTAGCCTAACTTTTAAGTTCAAACACTGACTGATGAAAGAAACGGAAATATTAGAAAAACTCAGAAAGATTGTCTCTCCTTATGTGGAGGACAAAAGTCTGCTAGAAGCGGTAAATGCGGAAACTGATCTACTCAATGATTTGCAGATCAACTCAGCCGATTTGGTGGACATCATCTTAGATACCGAAGAAGAGTTTGATATCGAAATTGAGGATGAAGCCGCTGAGCAAATGATGAGCGTCCAAGATGCTTTACGGATCATCTCCGAACGCTTGCCCTCATGATCGGTAACGATCTAATTGCTTTTAATGCTTGTCGCCACTACAGTTTTCGGCGGTGGCAGGCCTATTGGGGCAAAGTCCTCAATGATACTGAGTGGGAACACTTTCATTTCGCGCCCAATGAGCAAACTGCCTGGCTCTACTGGGCGGCCAAAGAAGCTGCTTGGAAAGTCTGGAATAGGCGTTCCGCGCAGCGTTTACTAAACCCCAAAGCTTTTAGAGTCAAAAACATCATCTGGCAAGGCAATAAGGCCCTTTTTGAGGTCAGCGGACCGGATGAATGCCTAAAGGGTTCTGCAATCATCAATGAAAAGTATCTCCATGCAATGGTCAAATCTGAAGCTGTCAACAAAACAGTTTGTAGGATCTGCCAGCGAGATCTACTCTTGGATACCCTAAATCAAGAGGAGCCATTGCGTCAATATTCGCTTTTGTCCAAAGACTTAAGCCCCCAATCTAAACCACAAATTTCCCTCTCCCGCAATATTCTGGGAATTCCGTCTTTAGAAATCGACGGAAATGTCCTAGACTTGCCGATCAGTTTGTCGCATCATGGCCCTTGGGCCGCATACGCTTATGTTTACCCGCACCGAACGCAACCTTAGCTATCTCGTAATTGCGCTAACAGTTTTGTTTGCTGCTTGGTCAGCATGGCAGGCTAGGCAAGTCCAATTTGACTATGACTTTGAGCGCTTCTTCCCAGAAGATATCCCAGAAACTGCCTTTTATAATGACTTTCGCTCTCGCTATGGCTCGGAAGCTGATTTCTTTTTGATCAGTGTGAAGAGAAGTAGCGGGGTATTTGAGCAGGACTTTTTGCAGGAAGTCGCTCAGCTAACGGATAGCTTGTCAAAGCTTGAAGGCATACTAGGCGTGCTTTCTCCTACTAATCTACAATCCCTGCGTATTGACCCTTTGATCGGCTTACCAATCGAAATACCCTATCTCAATCTGGCAGGTGATTTGGCGAGAGATTCGGCCTTTATTTATCAACAGGCGGACTTGGTGGGTACCTTTTTTAGCTATGATGGACAGGCGGTCAGTATGTGGGTCAATCATCAAGCTGAGCTATCGGATAGTGCGGCCACGGAGCTGAGTGAAAAGGTCGAGGCGGTCGTAAAATCATTTCCCTTTGAGGAAAGTCATATCGCAGGCCGGATCGCTGGTCAAAGCTATTATATCTCACTCATGCAAAGAGAGGTCGTGGTCTTTTTGTCGATCTCTTTGGTGCTAATCATTGCTTTTTTATGGCTGGCCTTTCGGAGCTTTTGGGGAGTAGTGGTGCCCTTGGGCATTGTCGGTTTGGCTGTACTGGGAATCGTCGGATTCTTGGCTTATTTGGGCAAGCCGCTCAATGTCGTTTCGAATGTCATTCCCTCCGTTTTGCTGGTGGTTTGCCTTTCGGCCGTAGTGCACATTATGTCCAAATACTTGGATGAGCTACGCTTAGGCCGCCCAAAGAAACAGGCGCTATATCGAGCCTTGAGATTGGTCGGACGCGCCAATGTGTTGACGACTTTGACCACAGCCATTGGCTTTTTGACCCTCCTCAATTCGAGTGTAAAGCCCATGGGAGAGTTTGGTCTTTTTATGTCTATAGGCGTAGCCTTTGGCTTGGCCTTAGCCTATACGGTCCTACCAGCGGTATTGATTATTTTGCCGCCTCCGCCAATTCGTAAACAAGACCGCGCAGGAGGCTTTTGGTATACCTATTTGCATGCCTCTTTGAGATGGATTCTCGCGCATCCCAAGCAGATTTTATTTGGAGCTGGCTTATTGCTAGTCCTCTGTGGGATTGGAATCAGTCAGATAAGCGTGAATAACTATTTGATCGAAGACCTTAAGTCCGACAATCCCGTCAAGCAATCCTTTAATTTTTTTGAGGAGCAATTTTCAGGAGCACGTCCTTTAGAATTAGAGCTGAGCCTTGTCGATACGAGTCGCAGCTTTGCCGAGCCAAACTTGCTGCGTCAAGTAGATGAAATCGAAGAATACCTCAAAAATGAATATGAAGTAGGCTTTATTCGTTCGCCCCTAAACTTTGTTAAAGCCTATCAAAGAGCGCTCAAAGGAGGCGCAGGCGAGGCTTATACATTGCCGCGCTCAGATAAAAATTTGCGTAAAACTTGGCGAAAAGTTGGAACGATGCGTTCCCGATTAGGGATCAATTACTTCCTTACCCAAGACCAAAAACGACTAAGGATCAGTGCGCAGATGAAAGACATTGGAAGTGTCAAAATCAAAGGAAAAGATTTTGACTTGGCCAATTTTATGACTCAGTATCCAGACTTTAACTATCAGTTGACGGGTGCACCCGTCTTGGTGGATAAAAACAATGAAGTGGTCGCCAGCAATATTTTGCAAGGATTGATGATTGCCTTTGGGGCCATTGCGATTCTTGCAGGTTTGCTCTTTCGCTCCCTGCATATGGTGGTGATTACCCTATTGCCCAATATCTTTCCTTTGGCCATTATCGCCGCTTTTATGGGCTTTGCGGGCATAGATTTGAAACTTTCTACTTCTATCGTCTTTACGATTGCCTTTGGGATCGCAGTCGATGATACGATTCATTTTTTGAGCAGGTTTTACTTAGAAACCAAAAGCCAGTCTTGGCTGTTTGCATTGCGGAGAGCCTTTATTTCGACAGGAAAAGCCATTGTGATAACTACTTTGATATTGAGTGGTGGTTTTCTCGCTTTGACTTTTTCCGACTTCCTCGGAACGCTTTTCATCGGTCTATTGATCAGCATGACTTTGTTTTCAGCCCTGCTTTCAGACCTCATTATACTCCCCGTTCTTTTGCTATTATTTTACCCCAAACATCAAAAAGAATCAAATACCCATGAATAATGAAAAGGTGCTTAGCATCGGATGGATCAAAGAACGGCTTAGCGTCGATCAGAAGACACTTTGGATTTATATAGTCTTATACTTTAGCTGGGGCTTAGGCATGCATTATTTTGGTGCTTGGGCAGAAATCGCTCGCTTTACCTATTGGTGGCAGGTGATTACGGTCTATCTCTTGCATATTGTTGAAACCAGTGAAACTCTCTCAAAATGAGAGAAATCGGAACCATATACAAGAGATAGACCGTAAT
>JBCAWW010000746.1:0-3466 GCA_038534415.1 Bacteroidota bacterium
GATGATCGATTGTCAAATATTAAGCCAAATATATTTGACTCTTCCAATTCACCATCCGACTTTAATACTTTATATGAGCCTTCAAAGCATGAAATAATTTATCTCGGCTTGCTTCTAGGGATTCAGTATGCGTTTTTATTTCGACTGTCGGATGAGGAGGTGCCTCAAATGGGGCATCGATACCCGTAAATTGTTTGATTTCTCCGGCGCGTGCTTTTTTGTACAAACCCTTCACATCTCGCTCTTCGCAAACCGATAAAGGTGCATTGACAAATACTTCGATAAAATCTTCACTTCCTATTATTTGACGCGCCATCTCCCGAATTTTCACTGTGGGAGAAACAAATGAGCATAGACAAATCACTCCTCCTTCCATAAACAGCTTGGCGGTTTCAGCGATGCGCCGGATATTTTCAGTTCTATCTTCAGGCGAAAAACCTAAGTTATTGTTGAGTCCGGTACGCACATTGTCGCCATCCAGTAATTTGGTGAAGTAGCCCTGCTCGTGCAGTACTTTTTCAACTGCCTGAGCCAAGGTGCTTTTACCAGATCCAGACAAACCTGTCATCCAAACTACCTTCGCACGCTGCTTGAGTCGCGTCTCTTTATCTGCTCTTTGCAAGATCCGGTCAAATATGGGATGTATGTTTTCCGCCATTTATCCTTACAATGAATTGCCTAAAAAAAAATCGCCTTTACCTTAATCGGGTAAGCAGAGGCGAATAAAGAACAATAGGAACGTAAAATGTTTATCGTCGATAAATTAAAGTAGATACCATCGTAATCTGCTGCAAAGTAAGTAAAAACCTTGCAGCCATGATAATGCAGTCTTAAAGTCCGTCAGATTTATCTCTGATTAGCCTTAAGAGTATCCATTTATTTCATTTGCACAATGGTCCATCCAGCGCCCCCCTCTTCTACAGGAGCATCGACGGCACTTTCTACATAAGCCAGATCACCAAGATGTTTGCGGATCGCTTCGCGCAACACTCCGGTCCCTTTGCCGTGCAATATACGGACGCGATTGAGACCAGAAAGTCTCGCATTGTCCAAGAAGCGGTCTACTGTTGGCAGTGCTTCCTCTACCCTCATCCCCATGATATCGGCCTCAGATTTTACTTCCCGATTGCGGGAGCCGATGATATTGACAGAGCTAGCCTTGACTTTGGGGGCTTTGGGCGCTTTGATTTTGCTGAGTTGGTCAAGTTTTACCGTTAACCGAAGGTCTCCGACAACTACTACTCCCCGTTTGCCTTGCAGCTCCGCTAGCGTACCAAAGGACTCTGAACTTTTGAGTTTGACCCAATCTCCTACAACCGGCTTGCCAGCCAAGGTTTCTAGGGTTTCCCCTTCCTTGCTGCGAGCTGCTTTTACCGTTACCGGAACGCTTTCCACCTCTGGCATTTCGGCCCTAAGTTTCTCCCTGGCTTTTTGAGTGGCTTTTTTAGCGGCGTTTTTCTCTTTGATCTCCCGGATAGTATTTTCAATCTTGCGATTGGCATCTTGGATGAGATTACGAGCCTCTACCTTGGCCTCCCTCAAAATGGACTTACGTTCCTTCTTGAGTTTTTCCTTTTCGATCCGGTTGTGGATGACCAATTTTTCTAGCTCGCCTTCCTTTTGCTTATTTTTCTGCAGCAAGCGGGAGATTTCCATGTTTTTCTTTTCCAGTTGCCGTAACAGCTTTTCGGTATCAATCTCTTCGCTGCCGACTTTCTTGCGCGCTTTTTTAAGGATGGTATGGTGAACCCCCACCCGTTGGGCCATCTCGAAAGCGTAAGAACGTCCTGGCAAGCCCTCAACCAAAGTATAAGTGGGTTTTAGTCCCTTGGTATCAAACTGCATGGCGGCGTTGCCGACGCCAGCAGTGATCTCAGCATAGTCTTTGAGATTGCCATAGTGGGTAGTGATGATCCCATACGACCTTTGGTTGACAAATCGCTCAAGAAAAGATTCTGCGATCGCGCCCCCCTGTTTTGGATCAGTACCACTGCCAAACTCATCAATCAGGAATAAGGATTTCTTATCCATATTATCTCCCATTTGACGCCATTGAAACAAACGAGAGGTATAGGTACTTAGATCGGTATCAACTGATTGTTCATCGCCTATGTCCAGAAAGAGGCTTTCGAAGAGTCTAAATTCAGAGCCTTCCTCCACAGGAACCAAGAAGCCACATTGCAGCATTAGTTGAAGCAAGCCTAAGGTTTTTAAGCTTACGGACTTCCCCCCAGCATTGGGGCCAGAAACAATCAAAATACGATGTTTATGATCTAGGCTCAGACTGATGGGCACTACTGTCATCTCTTCCTGCATTGCCTTGAGCAACAGCAAAGGATAACGCGCATTGCGCAGGTGCAAATAGGGCTTATCGAGATTGATTTGCGGCAAGATGGCTTCAAAGGCCACCGCTAATTTTGCCTTGGCATGGATGAGTTCTAGCTGCACCATCACCTGACGAAAATCCATTAAGCCGTCTACGTACTCCCCTAACTCAGCACTGATCTCCTGCATAATGCGGATGACCTCATTTTGCTCCTTGAATTGTAATTCGCGTAGATGATTATTTAGGGGTAGGGCTGCGGCAGGTTCCAAATAAACAGTACCGCCAGTTTGGGAGACGTCTTGCACAAAACCATTGACTCGACCTTTGAAATCCGCTTTTATCGGAATCACCAAGCGATCATTACGAATCGTAATCTCCTTGTCTTGGCTCCAATTTTGGTCATTGGCCTGGCGTAATATTTTGTATAGGGTGCTTCGGAGTTCCTTTGAGGTGCTGCCCTGTTGGCGGCGAAGTCGGGCTAATTCAGGAGAGGCATCGTCTCTGAGGTTTCCGCGTTCATCTAAGATGCCACGGATACGCTTGATCAGTTTCTCCTCAAAAGGAAACGCATGCAGCAAAGCATACATCTCTGGGTAGCTTTCTTGATCGGCGGCGAAGTAAGCCCTAGCAGAGGCAATACCATCTAACCACCTTAAGATTTGAAACAGCTCATTTTGTCCGATCCAATTGCCTTTGATTTTTAGCTTTTCTAGGCTTTCTCCCGTTGAGATAAATAATCCTCCGGGAAAACCATCCCCAAACTCTAATGCGTTCTGGAGTTCCGCGACGCGGTCTAGCTCCGGCAACAATACCGTCGGATCTGACATCGGCTGCATTTCCTGCAAGGCCGCTTTTGCTTCTTGGCTATGCAAACGTTCCTCTACCCACTGCAAAACGACATCAAAGCCGAGTTTTTCATAGGTATTGGGATGATAACACTTCATTCTTCTGGGCCCTTAGGCTGCTTTTGCCGGACAGCTTCAATGTCTTCGGCTTTGGTTTTACTTGTGTCGCTGATCTTTTTTAGGCGTTCGATCTCTATATATCTAGCCTTGGCTACGGAGAGAGAATCTTCTAGTCTCTGAACGTCAACATTAAAAGAGTCAATCATATCACCATACAAGGAATCGAGGATAAAGG
>JBCAWW010000747.1:0-3442 GCA_038534415.1 Bacteroidota bacterium
AGTCTCGTTTCGCGCTTCCTGCCCTCCGCACTCAAGGAGCCCATGTATGATCTAAGCGTTCATATAGATCCTACATCTGGATTCTGTTTTGGAGTCATCTATGCCATCGAGATGGCAGAGGATATATTGCGCGAGGAAGGGCATTTGTATTGCCTTGGGGATATCGTGCATAATGATCGTGAGGTCTTGCGGTTGACGCAGATGGGCCTTGAGATCATCAATCATGAGCAGCTCAAAGAGATCCGTGATGCGAAAGTGCTGATCCGGGCCCATGGCGAACCCCCTGAAACCTATCAGTTGGCGATCGCAAACAATTTGGCCTTGGTCGATGCTTCTTGTCCGGTGGTATTAAAGCTGCAAAATCGCATCCGCAGTTCGTTTGAACGCCAAGAGCCTATTGTCATTTATGGCAAAGCGGATCATGCTGAAGTCATTGGTTTGAAAGGGCAGACCAGGGGAGAGGCTATTGTCTTTCAAGATTTAGAGGTTTTGGATAGACGGCAATTGCCGAACGCTTTCACCCTTTATAGCCAAACCACAAAAAATAAACGCTCTTTTTACTCTGTGGTCGCCCAATTGAGGGCCGAAGGCTTTCAGGTAAAGGCACATGATACCATATGCCGTCAGGTCTCGAATCGGGATCAAGAAATCCGCTATTTTGCCCAAAGCTTTGACCGAGTCATATTTGTGGCTGGCAAAAAATCATCCAATGGCAAGATGTTATATGGGGAATGTAAAAAGGCTAACCCCAATACTCATTTTATCTCCACTTCAGAAGAAATTAAGCAGGCTTGGTTTCGTCCAGGAGAAAGCGTCGGAATCTGCGGGGCAACTAGTACCCCACAATGGTTAATGGAAGAAGTGAAACAAGTTTTACAGAATTTTTGATCTAATGAAGTGCTAGATTATGGAGGGAATGACTTCGCTCCATAATGCATAAATTCAAACCTTCACCAACTTTTATTAGATGTCGGCAGCATATCTCAAAATTGTAAATAATAAATATTCCGGTCTCTATATCGGCATTGGAGTCATACTATTGTGGTGCTTGTCCCTCTTTTACAATCTCAGCATCACGATTGATTGGGCAAATCCCATGACCTATCTGATGGTATTGGTGCAAATGCACTTGTTTACTGGGCTATTTATCACCGCCCATGACGCGATGCATGGGACGGTCGTAGCAGGAGATCGTAAAGTCAACCTTTGGATCGGGCGCATTAGCACCAGCCTGTTTTTGTTTAATAACTTTGATAAAATGCTGCCCAAGCATCATGAACATCATCGTTTTGCGGGTACAGAGCATGATCCTGACTTTCACAACGGCAATGAGAATTTTTTATTCTGGCTGTTTGATTTCATTAAGGAATACATCTCCTGGAAGCAGATTTTATTGGCGGCCATTACGCACAACATTTTGGTGAGATTGGTAGGGGTGCCAGAAATCAATATGGTGATGTATTGGATCGTGCCATCGATATTGTCCTTGTTGCAGCTGTTTGTGTTTGGGACTTATCTGCCTCACCGTGGTGAGCATCAACACAATAACCCCCATCACGCACGTTCACAGGGCAAAAATCACCTATGGGCGTTTATCAGTTGCTACTTTTTTGGGTACCACTATGAACACCATGATAAGCCACGTACGCCTTGGTGGCGCTTGTGGGAAGAGAAATAACGCTTTACCAGACTTCTAGTTCTTGGTCCATGCCAACGGTTTGCTTACAGTTTTCATTGACGAAAACGGTGAGTGTGACATCGTATAATCCAGAGAGCCGATAGCTCTTGAGTGGATTTTTTTCGGTAGAGGTGGTGCCGTCTCCAAAGTCCCAGAGGAAGCGTTCGCCGAAGGCGCAACGAGCACGAAACCGAGTCGGAGTATCCCGATTGATGCGATTGTTTTCGGCACGAACGTATATTTTAGCTTTGATCTCTTCCTCTCTTTTTTCGTCTATCCGAACGAGCCAATAGTCGTAAGTCATATTACCGTCTTTGAAAAAATTTTGTTTTTCGCCGAGGGCGTAGAAAACGCCGGGCGCATAGGCGATGATATCGACGCATCTTTCATTGGCGGGGCCACCAAAGGTATCTTTCCAAAGCAGTTCACCGCGATTATTGGTGCGCATCACCCAAAAATCTTCTCCCCCTTTGGCATAAGCTTCGCTCTTCTTTTGATGGCGGGAATACCCCCCAAAGACAAAACCACTATCTGGACAGATATCTGTTTGTAACCACCACTGATCGTTCGGCGAAGCCGTAATCTCCTCCTGAATCTCCTTGCCTTCACTGGTAAGCCGCAAAAACCAAAAATCTCTTCCCGTTTTGGCTTGAATATAATTGCCGGTCAATAGGAGACGACCATCAGGGCATTCTTGGACGCTCGAAAAATAACCGCCCAAAGGACACTCAAAATGGCGATTCCAAACGAGGGTGCCGTTCGAGCGCAGCCGTATCAAAAATCCATGTTCCCGACTATTGGCATCGTTGCTTTGGATAAAATCACGAGACGAACTCAAACCCGCGATCAGTAAATCCCCATTGGCACAGCGGCTGATCGATTGGGCCCACTCACTTCCTTTGCCGCCCATACTCATGCTTTGCTGGATATTGCCCCGCCCATCAATTGCGAGGGTCCATAAGTCACTCATGCCTTGGTTTTGGGTGAGGTCCCCGTCCCGGGAATGACTCCCTCCCACTACCATATACTCATCATAGCTTCCTTGGACCAAAGCGAGGGCTTGGTCAAAGCGGCTGCCTCCATAGTTTCGGATCCACTCTAAGCGTCCATAAGCATCGAGCTTGCCGACAAAAGCATCTGCCCAATAGGTTCGGTCGCCTTTCTCTTCATGCCTTATCTGCCCGTTGGTGATGCCGGTAAATAGAATACCATTGTCGTCGGTGACGATCATATCCTTGAGCTCTTCGCAGCCTTTACGAGGCACTTCTAGTTGCCAAAGGATTTCACCGAGTGTATCGACTTTTAGGAACCATAAATTGGCACAATCCTCAGATTCGGATTTGAGGATGGTATTGCCTCCCAATATAAGGTGCCCATCTCTTGACTTGAGAAGTCTTCGAGCATAATCTTCGCCAGTATGATCGAAGAATTTTTGGAAGCTTAGGTGGGGGAAGTATTGGGCTGATAGAAGCAGAGGCATCAGCAGAAAACCGCCAATCAGGATTAATCTCAACCTTGATATTGCCAAAATTCTATATGTGTGTTGTAATAAAAAGGGCACTTTGTGTCGTGTTTTACCCTCGGATTTGGGCGAAACTGCTGAATATATGTTTAAACTGCAAAAATTTAGGTTTAAAAAACATGGTAAGAATGTAAGAGCTTTTGGCAAATGTTTTTCACTATTGGGTGCCTAAATGATAGTTTAGAGAAGCATTTAGACGATTTTTCTAACCTTAATTACGTAGCATTTATGTTGGCAGGATT
>JBCAWW010000748.1:0-3442 GCA_038534415.1 Bacteroidota bacterium
CTGCTAATAAGGCCTCCGCTTCGGGCAAAATACCTTTGAGAAGCAGCGTTTGAGAGCGAAGATTTTCGTAGGTCGAAGGTCGAGTCAAGTCCACTACATATATATAACCACTACAACCATTGAGGTAGTAATGGGGAATATTGGCCAGATTTTCTTGTCCCGCGATATCCCAAATCACGAGATCTATTTTGTAGCCATCCACTTCTACCGTCTTTTTATCGACTTTGAGGCCGATAGTCGTGAGGTAGCCTTCCGGAAATTTATTTTCTACAAAACGGCTGATCAGCGATGTTTTCCCTACAGCATGGTTTCCCAATAGGGCTATTTTTTTACTGATCCACTTAGTTGAATCCATCAAAGTGTGTTTTAATTTTTCCTGCTAGCTCCTCCTGATCCGCTCGATTGCGGATTTCGTCTGCACGTACAGGAAATAATTCCATAAAGTCAAATATATGCTTTCGCAAAAGAGAACGGAAATTAGCGTTTTGCTCACCATCGACCACCACCGCTACTGTGATTGTCTCCAAATGGTGTAGTAAGAAGGTATGGCGATCGTACTCCAAGATTTCAAGTTCTTCGGAGGCTGTCTCTAGCGCATGCTCCACAAAATCTTGCAAGCCTTTGAGCATCCCTGCTACCATATCTGGATGGGTGATGTCATTGAGGGAGTGATGGCCCAAGAGCATGCCCGAGCTTTTGTCGATTACAAATACCTCTTGAATCTTTGCAGAAGAAGCCTGCTGTATGAGCAACTCCTGGTAGGAGATTCCGCTCCAAAAGGCTTTCCAGCGTAGCTTGAGCGTCTTCCACGAAAAAGGATCGCTGAGTCGAGAGTCTAGTTGCTGACTGATCCGCTGGATCTCCGAACGCAAATATTTGTTGATGAGCTTACCGATAATCGGGTAAAGGGCATCAATAATCTCGGCCTGTGAATCTCGGATTTGAATTTTGATCGCCTCACCTAAATAACGGCCAAAGAGATGCGGAAAATTTTCCTTGAGATACTCGATATTGCGCTGGAAGTGAGGGTTGAGATGATCGGCAAATTCTTCCTCCTCCAGTACGATCTTACGCAGCGTATGCACGTCTTTTTCCAAGAGCGTTTGGGCTCGTAGTTCTTCTTCGAACAACAAGTCACGCAACTGTTCTAGACGAGCTTCACTGCTTTCTTTGATCATAAGCACCCCAAAAGGTTGAAACCTAGCAACTTCTTTAATAATTTTGCCTCAATTTTGACGGATGATATCTATCTCCGTCACCAGTCGAATATAGCAAAAACTTCACAGTAACGCGTTTTTAGTCAAATAACTACATATGGAAAGAGGTAATATTTCGGTCAGTACGGAAAACATTTTTCCGATCATCAAGAAATCACTCTATTCGGATCAGGAGATTTTCCTTCGCGAATTAGTTGCGAATGCAGTAGATGCTTGTCAGAAGTTACGCCACCTTTCTACCCGTGGGGTGTTTGAAGGGGAGCTTGGCGAACTAGGGATTTCGGTAGCCCTAGACAAAGAAGCACGTACCATCACCGTCTCAGACAACGGTCTTGGTATGACAGAGGAAGAAGTGAAAAAGTACCTCAATCAGGTGGCTTTTTCAGGTGCGGAAGAGTTTCTCAAAAACTTTCAAGATGCCGATAAGGCAGAAGATATCATCGGTAAATTCGGTTTGGGTTTTTACTCTGCCTTTATGGTGGCCGAAACCGTTGAGGTCGTAACGCAGTCCTATCAGGAGGCGCCAGCCGTGCGCTGGACTTGTACGGGCTCTACGGAGTACAGTATCGAAGAAGCCTCCAAGGAAGCTCGTGGCACCGATATCATCCTGCACGTAGCCGAAGACGAGGATGAGTTCCTCGAAGAGGCTCGCATCAAAGGCATCCTTGATAAGTATTGTAAATTCTTGCCGATTGCCATCAAGTTTAAGGATGAGCAAATCAACAATCCCAATCCTATCTGGAAAAAGCCGCCTAGCGAGCTGACCGATGAGGATTATCAAGGCTTTTTCAAAGAACTCTACCCCTTTGCTGAAGAGCCTTTGTTTTGGATTCATCTCAATGTCGATTTTCCGTTCAATCTGACTGGGATTCTCTTCTTCCCTAAGATTCGTCAGGATATTGACCCGCGTCGCAACCAAATTCAATTGTACTCGCGTCAGGTATTTATCACCGACGAAGTGCAGGAGATTGTGCCTGAGTACTTGATGCTCTTGCAAGGGGTCATCGACTCACCTGATATCCCACTCAACGTCTCTCGCTCCTATCTACAGAGCGATTCTAACGTACGTAAGATCAGCAACTATATCACTCGAAAAGTAGCTGATAAACTCAATGAAATCTTTCGCGATGACCGCGCGAGCTTCGAAGAAAAGTGGCGCGACATCTCCGTATTTGTCAAGTACGGCATGATGACCGACGATAAGTTTTATGAGAAAGCGGAGAAGTTTTGTCTACTCGAAAATGTAGATGGCAACTTCTTTACGCTCGAAGACTACAAAGACAAAGTCAAAGAGTCGCAGACTGATCAGGACGAAAAGATCGTACACTTATACACCAGCGACAAAGAGCAGCAAGATATCTATGTCAGAGCTGCCGATGCGGGCAACTATGATGTGCTGCACATGAATGGAGTGCTTGATCCCCACTTCATCGGTCTCTTGGAGCGCAAGGAAACCGACACGCGCTGGGCGAGGGTTGACTCTGACACCATAGACAATCTGATCCCCAAAGCCGAAGCTGAGGAGACTGAGCAAGCTAGTGAAGGCGAAGACGCGCTCAACGAAAACCAAGTCAACAAAATCAAAGAAACCTTTGAAAAAGCCGCGAATCACCCTGGTTTGACCGTGCAAATGTCTGATCTTGGAGAGGCGCAATTGCCGATCACGATTACTCGTCCTGAGTTTATGCGTCGCATGAAGGATATGAGTGCCGTAGGCGGTGGCAGCCCCTTTGGCGGAGCCGATATGCCCGATATGCTCAACTTGGTCGTCAACCAAGCCCACCCAGTCGTCAAGCGTATGGCCAAAGCGCGTACCGCAGATCGCATGGCGCGTCAATTGGTGGACCTTGCATTGCTTTCGCAAAATCTTTTGCAGGGTAAGGCTTTGACCGATTTCATCGAACGCTCAGTCGATATCCTCCGCAAGTAGGGAGACATTTTAAATACTTTATAAAAGGGTTCAGCAGTTTTGCTTGAACCCTTTTTCGTTTTTATCAGCGATTGGAGGGATTTATTAGTCTAAGAAAATAGATGCTTCTCTCGAGCCCCAAAATCAGGATCGCATATGCGTCAGGTTTAAAGGAGATTTGAAACAAGTAATTGGCCAAAAGTATTCGAGTAAAAACGGGTGGTTGAGTGCCGCTTGTAATTACACGTTTTTATGCCGAATACTTAAAGATTGAAGAGAAGCGTTCTGCGAAGCAGTAAAGAAAAATCAACCAGTC
>JBCAWW010000749.1:0-3442 GCA_038534415.1 Bacteroidota bacterium
TTGATGGGCCTTGACAATGGCCAGCAACAACTGACCGTTGACGAAGTCCGCTGCAAAAATATCTGCTGCAATCGAACCGATTATTTGCGGAGAATTGGCATTGCTGATCTCGTGCCTAAACATTTCGCTACCATCGAGATTGATCCCAAAGGCACGCTTGCTCTCAAACGGATTACCGCTACTGGCACTTGGATTACCGCCGATCGTAATAGAGTTCGCTCCGCAAGTGGCCATATCCATACCGGCATTGGCGACTAGACTGGGTGGGTCGATGATCGTTACCGAGTAGGTACGAGAAGAATCACATTTGTCCGTTACCAATACACTATAATTACCTGCAGGTAAATCCCTTAAATCTTCAGTGCTCGCACCTGTATTCCACGAATAGGTATATGGAGGACTACCTCCTTGGGGTCTTAGGTCTATCACCCCTGTATTACTTCCTGGACAATTGGGGGCAATATTGGTCGCTACGATATTGATGGGGGGATTGACCACTTCTGTCAGCTTTACGTCAAAACTGCCGACCTCCCCCAAAAATCCATCTACTAAGACCCAAGCAGTGTCTCCCGGAGTCAAACAAGCAGCGACAATGTTGGAGGCAAAGATAGAGGAACCAGTATTGCAGTTGCCGGCCTGATCATCATTCCATGCTTTTAATACAAACTGGGCAAAATCGTTGCAATCACTCGTTTCAAATACTGCGACTTGGGTATCAAAATTTGTGGATCCTGTACCGCAAAAGTCAAGATTTACCACTCCTGTCGGAGGAACGATAAACTTAAGCCAAACAGAAACTTGAACTACTGTATCCACCTGATACCAACTAAAGTTATTATCTCCGGGACCTCCGCTGAGACCGAGATTGTTTTCACCTGTTTGAGCGGTAGCCCCGATATTGCTAAAGGTCTGAATGCTGCCATCTACTGGGACAAGGCTAGCATTGCAAACATCATCGTTGGCTAACTGAGCGAGTTCATCAACCACTATGCAAAAGCTGCCTTCTGCACCTTGAAAACCAGAAACCTGCACAAAGTAAGTGCTGCCAGCAACGACATTGAGTCCGTTGATAAAGGAATTGAAATCAACCACTGTCCCGCCATCTTGATCGCAGGCGATCTGGACGAGATCTGCTAAATCTGTACAATCACCATTGGGAAGATCAAAAACCGCGATCTCGGTATCATTGAGGCTTCCAATGGCAAAATCTGTGGAAATACTTACAATGCCTGATGGAGGCGCAATAAAACTAAACCATACAGATTCTAGGTTATTGCTAAAGCATGTACCGATAGGTTCGTATACTTCTTGTGTGGCAAAACTATTATCTCCATTAGCTACGCCATTGCAACTGGCTCCTATCACCAAAGGGATGGCATTGCAGAGAGTGTCATTGCTTTGGGCTGGGGGAGGGGGCGTTAGAGCATTTACTTCGATACAAAAACTACCGCTCATGTTTTGCCAGCCTGAAACCTGGATATAAAAAGTGTCGCCAGCGATTACGGGAGCAATATTGATTAGCGCATTAAAGCTTGAGACCGTACCATTGTCTTGATCACAAGCGATTTGTTGGAGAGAATCTAGCGTACCACAGTTCCCCGAAGGGAGACCATACAAAGCAACTTCTGTATCAGTATGAGTGCCAATCATAAAATCAGTACTGATACTAACAAAACCACTGCTAGGGGCTTCAAATTTATACCAAACTGTAGGCGTAGAATTGGAAAAGCAGCTACCCAAAGGTTCGCCACTCTCTAGGGTCGCATTGGTGTTGTCGCCATTGGTCGCTGAGGTACAAGGATCTCCTACGATAAGTAAACTAGCATCGCACAGATCGTCATTGGCCGGAATTTGAGCCAAGACGGAGGAGAAGTTTGTTAGAAAAAAAATAGCCAGCGCAAATTGACGCAAGAAGCTGGGTTGAGTCATAGTCTAAAGTAGAGTGTTAGGGAGGCTAAAGTTTTTACTCATGCTAGTCTTCAGGTGGAATAAGGTAAGAAGTTTCCTCCTTTTAAACCTGTTTGCGAACAAATATTTCCGTTTAGTGAAGGTGTTTATGAGATAAATTCCACAAGATTTGTAGCTTTGAAAAATGTCCCTTCTTTCCAATTACGGTACAAATGGCCCTGAGGCTGGGGTAGATGAAGCCGGCCGAGGTTGTCTTGCGGGTCCTGTCGTCGCCGCCGCAGTGATTTTACCACCAGATTTTGAGCATCCTGAGCTAAATGATTCCAAAAAATTGAGCTTAGCCAAAAGGATGAGTTTGAGAGAAATGATCTTGGAATCGGCGTTAGCATGGAATTTAGGCGTGATTTCTGCCCCAAGAATCGATCAAGTCAATATTCTTAACGCCACCTATGAGGCCATGCACGAAGCCATAGCGGGCCTCAGCTTGCGACCCAAATTTTTACTGATTGACGGCAACCGATTTCGGCCCTACCCGGAGATTGAGCATGCCTGTATTATCAAAGGAGATGGGAAATATTTAAGTATTGCTGCTGCCTCTATCTTGGCCAAAACCTACCGAGACGAAATAATGGGGTATTTAGATGAGGAGTACCCAGATTATGGATGGAAACAAAATAAAGGCTATCCAACCAAAGCACATCGAGCAGCCCTCAAAATTTATGGCGCCACCCCTTATCACCGCCAAAGCTTCGGACCGGTCAGTCAGTTGAGCTTGTTTCCTTAAGACTATATTCCGCAATTTTCTTGGCCAACTCGCCCATTCTAAAAGGTTTACTGATATAGTCGTTCATACCTGCGTCAATACACATTTCTCGATCTCCCTGCATGGCATTAGCAGTCATGGCAATAATCGTTGGTTGGCGCTCTTGCGGTATTTCTGCTCTGATTTTTCTGGTCGCATCCAGCCCATCTAAGACAGGCATTTGCACATCCATGAGGACGATCTCAAACTCCCCATCCCTGATCGCTTCAAATCCTTCCAAACCATTGACGGCCACTTTGGGATCATAGCCAAGCTTGTGCATCATGCGTAGTGCGAGCTTGCGGTTTACGAGATTATCCTCTACCAAGAGGATTTTGACTTTTTTATTTAGGGAGGCCACTTCGTGGAACGCTTCTCTCTTTCGCTGAGGAGCAATGTGGCTGTCTTGTTTTATGTCTAAGATATTGAGGAGAGAATCAAGCAGTAAGCTTTGTTTGATCGGCTTGGCCAATACCTTGCTAAATAAGCCCGTTCCTCTCATGGTCTTAGCTGAGCCCAAAGAGCTGATTAAGACCAGCGGAATTTCTTTTTCCCGTTTTCCTAAAGCTTTTGCCAACTCCAAACCATCCATTTCTGGCATAAATAAATCCGTAAGGACGAGCTCAAAATCATCATTGGCTTGGAGGATTTCTAAAGCACTCTTTCCGTTAGCGGCTAGCATTGGCTTTACCCCCCAAGCCTTTAATTGCTTGGAAAGCAAGAGACGATGGA
>JBCAWW010000750.1:0-3426 GCA_038534415.1 Bacteroidota bacterium
ATTTCAAAATAATCATTATTTAATTCGGAGCTAGTTCCCCAGCGAAGTTCGACTCTTTGTAAGTCGTCTAGTTCTGCTTCGAAATAGCTCAGTCCGACTGGGAAAGAAACCGTATCACAGGAGGGGTCAGCCACAAAATTGACATTCGCACCAAGCGAGTCCACATAATTGCTATTGATCAAATCGAGCTTCTGTCCGATAAAGGGATCAAACTCTGTATAGGTCAATGAATTATCGCTCGCTCCCAACCAATCTTGCAAGAGGGTGGTAAAGATTTGGCGGTAGTCATACTGAAAGGAAGAAAAATCGTTACCGTTAAGGTTGGCATAATCAGGGTTTGTGCCTGTTACTCCCGGAGTAACGCCACGTCCCATCACCATCATCGGTGCGAGCGTACCATGATCCGTGCCTAGGTTATTATTTTCTCCTACTTGGCGGCCAAACTCCGAGAAGGTTACTGTCATTACTTTTTCGGCGATGCCTAATCCCACCAAATCGTCATGGAAGGTTTTAAGCGCATTGCTCAAAAAGTATAATCTTTGAGCGTGGTACCCAATAGAGGTGTTGGAGCCATCAACTTGATTGGTGTGAGTATCAAATCCGCCTAGGCGAACGAGGAAAATCTTAGTCCGGCATCCTCCACTAATGAGACGAGCTACTGTCTCCAATTGGGGAGCCAGCTGATTCCAACCAGTACCATCAATATCATTATAATCATAGGTCTGGGTATTGCTTCCTGCATTGTAGCAGTTATTGAGTCTTTGCCCATAGCTATTACTACTTTGCTGGACATCAATCAAGTACTGCATTTCCTCACCATAGCGATTGGTAGGAATAGTGCCAGGGGCAACACCGCCGATACCAGAAACCATATCATAGAAGTCCGTAGGATCATTGCTCAGCGTCAAACCAATTGGCACACCTGATTGGCGGTGAAATCCGAGAGATACGGTTTTACTACCAAATTCCAGTCCAATGGGATCTTCCATATCCGTATTGGGGTAGTTTATCGGATAGTTGGGAAAGGTGGCATCAAGATAACGCCCCATCCAGCCAGTCTTCTTGGTTTGGCCTGTCGCAGTACTATCCCCTCCGGTTACCCAAATATTAGAGCTTTGAAAATGCGACTTATTATTATTGGCATAATTAACTCCCTGGATGACGTTCAAAAAGCCATCGTCATACATAGACTTCATACCAGTCATGCGGGGGTGTAATCCTACCTGGTCAGCAACTGACAAAGTATTATCTAAGGGGATATAAGCATTACTACCAGTGTCTTGTATCCTAATATTAGGGCGAAGATTGGCGTATAAGCCATACTGATCTACAGGGATTACGGTATTGATGCCATCGTTGGCCCCGTGGAGCTGTACGATTACCATGGCACGATCCCCGATCTCTTCGCAACTAAAGTTTTGCGACATCAAGGTGGTAGCCATTGATCTTACCGGGATCCCATTGAGCATCAGGGGAGTTAGCCCTAAGGGCAAAGTGCTTTTGAGAAAATTTCTCCTTTTCATGATTCGCTGTTTAACCAAGTTGATATTCAGGTGATTCCATAATGCCTTTGATCAAGGCTTCGATGCGAGGGCGGATACTGCTATCGTCCCCAGACTGTTCAAATCCGAGCCATTCAAATCGCCAGTTGATGGGCGAAAGATTGTCCAGCAAAAGATCATTTAAGAAATAATCAAAACGATCCTGAGGAATTGGGTTAGGAAACACATAATCGACTAGAGAACTCACGAGGTGAGACGCAAATCGCCCACCAGCATAGGTTCCCACGATACCATCAAATGGATCGGGGCCGGTAACTTCCGGAACTAATTCCGGATCAGTAGCAACGGCCACCGGATCCAGTTGCATGTACAGCGAACCCCAAGTGGTCACTTTTGTCCCTGACAAAAGCATTTGAGGGAACGTATATCTAAATGGTAGAGTATTAGCACTAATCCATAAACGATGAAAATTAGGTTCTTGATGATAAGCAGGATATCCAGCCACATTGGGAGGATCCATTAAAGGCATACCGGCTTCTTGCAAGAAGAAATTTTGCAAGGATTCCCGATGCCATCTCCGGTAAAAGATTTCCAAATCGACAGAGGGATCAGGGGTACTGACTTTGAAAAAGCGGATAGCACCCACTAGCAGTTCAAGCGGGCTTTTGATCCGAGCCGCACTAATCGCTAAATCAGCATTAGTAATACTGAGATCATAAAAATGCCCGCTCTTGAGTAAGGTCTCAAGAATCCCCTGCAGCTGATAACCATCGTTTATCAATTGAGTGGCAAGAGGAGTAATGATGTCCGTTTCTACCTCAGCAGTGATTTCATAGTGCACAAAAAAGCGGTACATCTTTCGTACGATATTGAGCGCCGTAGCCGGCTGCGCAAAAATCATATCGATAAAATCATCTAATTCTTCGTGCATGCCTGCTTCAGAATTTTTACCTACTATCGTTACCGGAGCAGGAAAGGCAGCGCTGACAAATGCATCCGTAAATTCTTTGTCATTGGTATCATGGTGTCCCAGATTAAGCCAACAAGTCGGCAAGCCTGTATCGGGATCAAAACCACCAGGATCGGCATAATCTTCATTGGTTTTGAAACCGGTAAGCACTCGTGCCGCAGAGCGGATATCATCTTCAGTATAGGTTGTATAATCACCAGGTCCTATTTGTGGGCCTTTTCCGATGGTAAATAGCTCCAATAGTTCACGGGCAAAGTTTTCATTTGGTGCCCATTTGTGAGAAAAACGGGTGTCCAAATACTCCATCATCGCATTATCAACGCAGATTTTACGGGCAAGGTCTCGATAACTGCCCAGCGCATAATGCCGCAAAAGTAACAGGGTGTAATAATTGTCCTCAGAATCGAGGTCAATCATATTGGTGGTAAAACAAGTGTGCAAAAAGAAAGTCATCTTTTGCACAATAGAAGGGTTAGGGGAGTCGAAGGCTTCCTGTAACCACCACGCAATCACGTAGCCGTTAAGGCGCCATTCAGGGGAATTGACATTTTCAACCTGGCCATTTATGACCCAGGTTGCGTTGGTTGCTGGATCTAAAGGCGGAGGCGGCGTAGCCGGAATGACTGTCAGCGCGCTTAATGCCTGATCAACAGTAAGTTGTGAGAACGATTCGATTTCTGCTTTTGTGGGGCCAAAGGTTACACGATTCAACAAGTGCTTGGCACGTTGCAATCCCAAGGTCCCTACAAGCGGCAACAAAGACGCCATAACTTGTCAGGTTAAAGTAGAATGAATAAATAATACCTACCTACAAAATCATAGACGATGAGCTTGTCTAAATTTTGTAAATACCAGAGCACCAATAAAGTTGGAACTAACCCAAGGATCAAGAATGCAGGGACTTCAAATGAAGCAAGAAGGAAGGAAGTAGTTTCGTGTTTACATTCCAAAAGT
>JBCAWW010000751.1:0-3425 GCA_038534415.1 Bacteroidota bacterium
ACTAAGTATCACAAACTGATTGACTATGAACATGAATTTGACGAAGACTAATTTATCAAAGGCGCTAATGGCTTTGGTAATTATTTGTTTGGTGCTTCCCGCTTTTGGGCAGGGGGTTACGCCAAACATTCAAAAAATTAACACTGACCAAGATCACTTTGGTGGTCCTCAGCGTAATATTTCGCTTTCTTTGATCCCTTATGGAGCGCCACAGACCCAGTCTGAAGCACAATGGGACATCGAATATGCTTACGATCCTGCTGACTCTATCCCTAATGGAGTGACGGGTGGTACTGCTGGTATCGCTTTCAATGGTACTGATTTCTGGGTATCTCAGTGGCAAGATGATACGCTCCACCGCTACAACTCTATGGGCGTATGGCAGGAGACTTTTACAATTCCAACCGTATCAGCTACTCGTAATATTGCTTGGGATGGTACAAACTATTACCTAGCCAACAACTCTACTACTATCTATGAAGTAGATCCAACTACTAAAATGGTAACAGGCACAATCTCTGCTCCTGCCGCTGTAAGAGCAATGTGCTATGACCCTACCCTCGACGGTGGTAATGGTGGTTTTTGGACAAACTTCTGGGGTACTGCTGGCTCTGAGCCACTTATCGCTATCTCTCGTACTGGTGCGACTCTCGCAACGATTCCTTTTGCAGACCACGGTATGTCTTTTGCTTACGGTCTTGCTTATGATGCAACTAGCATCGGCGGTCCTTATCTCTGGGGATTTGATCAGAGTGGTAGCGGTGCAGTGATCAAGCAGTTTAATATCGCTTCTGGTATGTCAACTCCTGTATCTCGTGATGTTAATGCTGATTTCGGTGCTAACTCTAGTGCTGGTGGATTGGTAGTGATCGATAACCACCCAGACTTTCCTGGTCAGCGTATCCTCGGTGGTATGCTGCAAGGTACTGTTAACTTTGGTTATGACTTAGATTTCTCTCCTATTGGCATTGATGCCAATCTAGCCTTTGCTCTTCCACGCCCAGGTTTTACTTTTGTGCCCCTGACTCACCTTGGAGCTATTGATTATGCAAACGTTGTCGTCAATCAAGGTTCTCAGACCATTAGCAGCCTCAATGTAGGGCTGGATATCACTTCTGACGGTACTTCAGTATTTTCTGATAGCGAAACCATCATGAATGTTAATTCAAATGATACCATAGTATCTATTTTAGGTCCTTGGACTCCTGCTGATACTGGTTTATACTTTATCGATCTTGGCGCAACTGTAGGCGCTCAGGCTGATGAAGATAATACCAATGACAGTGCATTTTACTTCTTGAGTGTAAACGATAGTGTATTTGGTCGTGATGATGGCTTTATCACTGGTTCCTTAGGTATCGGCCCAACTGCTAATGACAACGCTATCTTAGGCCAGAACTTTACATTGAGTCAAACAGACTTTATGACTTCTGTATCTTTCTTCCTAAATGCGCCTCCTACTGGTGATGTAGTATACGCTTCTGTTTATAGTGTTGACGCCAATGGCGTACCTCAGAGCTTGATTCAAAATACTGTCAGCTACACTATCACAGCTGACGACAATGCAAACGGTGTATTCTTGACCCTTCCTTTCCAAGGTAATCCGGTAGGTCTTCCTGCTGGTGAATTTTACGTAGGAGTTATTGAGCCGGGTGACAACATTACTTTGGCTACCACGACTTCTATCTTTAGCCCTGGTTCGACTTGGATCAACTGGGACGCATTAGGTGGCTGGGCAAACAGCGAAAACCTCGGTGGATTTGAAGTAGCATACGTACTTCGTCCAAACTTCGGTCCATGTGCTCCTCTATACTTGACTGGTTCAGTCAACGTTGATGATGATGACAGTGGTACAGGTGATGCAACTCTTACAGCTAACGCTATGGGTGGTACTGCTCCTTATACTTACGTTTGGAGTGATCCATTTGCGTCTACTACGCAGACGATCACCAATGTAGTCGGTGGTCAGGCTTATAGTGTAACTGTAACGGACGTTAACGGTTGTACTCAGACCTTTACTTCTGAAGTTGTAAATCAGTGGCCTACTGGTATCGAAGAGGAAGAAGCTGCTGGCATCAATGCCTTCAACCTATTCCCGAATCCAAACAACGGCCAGTTTGACCTAGGACTTAAGTTTGCTAAAGCGGAAGCAGCTCAAGTTAGAGTTTATGACATCACTGGTGCTATCGTTGAAACTGTCGTACTACCACGTGCTCAGCAGGTAAATCATACTTTTGATCTAAGCACACGTGCTGCTGGTATCTACCTTATTCAGGTGCAAACTGCTCAAGGTACTGCTACTCGCCGTGTCTCAGTAAGATAAGCCCGCACTAGAAAAGCTATTCTGTTTTTCTTAACACAAAAGACTCGTTCTGATATAGAACGAGTCTTTTTTTGTTAACCGTCAATCATACACGGGAAATATTTTCCCAAAAAACGAACTTAAATTCAGCCGATTCAAGCTTAACATTAAAGCATTGAATCTACTTATGAATTTAAAGTATCTATTTGCTGCTGTCTTGCTCCTATTCACTCACTTATACAGCAAAGCTCAAGGCCCGCAAGGAGCTACTGGAGAGACAATGTGGCAGTTTCTTTATCAGATAAGCGCCTCAGACTCTATCAACCCAGTAAGCAACCTAGGCCTCGCCGCAATCGCCTTTAATGGTAAGGAGTATTGGGTGGCAGAATGGAATACCAATGTATTTCACCGCTTGAATGTGGCCGGGCAGAAGCTCCAGAGCTTTACGATACCAGACCAAAATGGCAATGCGATTGTGGGCACTCGGGGTATCGCTTGGGACGGTAGCTACTTCTATTTGAGTAACAATACTAACACTATCTATAAGGTAGATACGCTCAATCGACAGACCCAAGCGATCATCAATGCACCAGACCAAGTAAGGACCCTAGCTTATGATCCTAATGCAGATAATGGGCAAGGAGGATTTTGGATAGGCAATTGGGGGCCGCCAGGTCCTGACGATGGTCCTTTGATGCAAATAGACTTATCTGGCAATACGCTCAGACAGATTCCTTCCTCCGTTCATCAGCTAAGTGGTAATTACGGCTTAGCTTATGATGGTAGTAGTCCTGGAGGGCCTTATTTGTGGGCTTCGGATCAAAGTGGGTCAGGCGCAAGTATCGTCCAATTAGATTTGAGCGATGGCACTCAGATGTCCAATCAAAGAGATATTAATGTGCTCTTGGGAATATTTGGAGCCGCAGGAGGCATATTCATTGCGGATAATCATCCCGACTATCCCAATCAAAGAGTATTAGGTGGCTTGATCCAAGAAGATCCCGATATCATATTTGGATTAGAATTAGACTTTGAGCTACTACAAATTGATGCTTTTCTTAGCGATATCCGTCCAAATTCCCCTTACCGAATTGTCCCAGGTAATCATCTCGATCAACTCAGC
>JBCAWW010000752.1:0-3409 GCA_038534415.1 Bacteroidota bacterium
ATTTCAACCAACTCTTCATCCCAAAAAACGACTTCGTGTCCTCGGATAGAAAACTGCTGAGAAAGCCCATTTTTAAGCTCAGTTGCTTCTCTCCTATCCCCAGGAGCATATGAAAAGAATCCCTTCAGCATTAATACTCTTTTCCAACAATATAATAACAAATTCACTCATACGACTAAGAATTTGGAGTTATGGAAGGGCAAACCGCTTTTTACCTCCTATCCATTTAATTCCCAATTTTCCTTAACTTCTCTTCAAGAACTACTACATATGAAGCGAAGAGAAGTTTTAAAGTACACCGCCTACCTTACTGGGGCGGCTTTGAGCGCTCCTTTGGTTAGCAGTATTCTATCCGGTTGTAATCCGGAGGCGAGTACTCAAGGAGTCGCTTTTGACCCTCAATTTTTCAATCCTGATCAGTTTTCCCTGCTGTCTAGGGTGCTTGATACGATCCTACCCAAGACGGATAGCCCCGCAGCGACAGAGGTAGGCGTTCCCCGCATGGTGGATCATATGCTGAGCACGGTTTATACCCAGGAAGATCGCGCGGATTATCAAAAAGGCTTTGCAGCCTTGAAAGCTTATTTGACGGATACTGAGGACCTTACTACTGCCCTCCAAACAATCGAGGCCAAAGACCCAAGCGTAAGCGAAGCGGTACAAAATGCCTATCTCGCGCTAAAGCAACAGGCCATTGCCTACTATCTCAGTACCGAAACCATCGGTAAAAATTTCCTCAATTATCTCCCTGTCCCCGGCAAATACAAGCCCTGCATCAAATTAGCAGAAGTGGACGGCAAAGCTTGGGCCCTATGAATCTCATCACCAAAGAATCCGTTACCTATGACGCAATCGTGATCGGTTCGGGCATCAGCGGCGGCTTTGCCGCGATGGAACTCTGCCAAAAAGGCTATAAAACCCTCGTCCTCGAACGCGGCCGAAATATGAAGCATGGCGAATATCCAACCGCCAATTCTGATCCCTGGGATCTGGCCAACCAAAACATGGTCACGCAAGAGGAAATCGCGCAACACTACTTCAAACAAAACCGCCTCTCATGGTGGGTCAAGGAAGATCATAAACACCTCATCAATAAGGACGACGAATACCCCTACGACGAGGTCAATCGCTTTGACTGGATCAGGGGGCATCATGTCGGTGGGCGCTCGATCATGTGGGGGCGGCATTGTTATCGTTGGAGTGATATTGACTTCGAAGCCAATGCCAAGGAAGGAATCGGGGTTGATTGGCCGATCCGGTATAAGGATATTGAGCCTTGGTACGACTACGCCGAACGCTTTATTGGGGTCAGTGGACAAAAGGAAGGGCTCAAACAAGTGCCTGATGGGCAGTTTTTGCCACCTTTTCCCCTCAACTGTGCCGAACAACATCTGCGCGAATCAGTTGCCAAAGCGTTCCCTGAAAGGGTAATCACCCCCGGTCGAGTAGCCAATCTCTCTCAATACGATCCAGCCATTCACAAAGGCCATCGTAGCCAGTGCCAAAGTAGGAACCGTTGCGTGCGAGGATGTCCATATGGGGCCTATTTTAGTAGCCTTTCGGTAACGCTTCCCGTAGCCGAAGAAACGGGCAATTTGAGTCTCCGACCGGATAGCATTGTCAGTCAGATACTGTTTGACAATCAGACCGGCAAAGCCAAAGGCGTCTTGGTCAAAGATGCGAATACAGGAGAAGAAATCGAGTTTTTTGCGCGGATCATATTCTGCAATGCGAGTACAGTAGGGACAACGGCGATTTTGCTCAACAGTCGCTCCAAGGAATTTCCAGACGGACTTGGCAATAGTAGCGGAGAACTAGGCCATAATATGATGGATCACCATTATGGAATGGGTGCAAGCGGTACTTTACCAGGCTTTGAGGATACCTTTTACCAAGGGCGCAAACCACTCGGTTTTTATATCCCTCGCTTCCGCAATATTGATGAGGCCACTCGCCGCAATGATTATGTGCGAGGATTTGGCTATCAAGGGCGGGCGATAAGGGGGAATAACGTTCCGCAAGGCGTGATCGGAGAAAAACTCAAAGAAGCGATCTTACAGCCCGGTCCTTATCATATCAGCATGACGTGTTTTGGAGAATTGCTCCCCTATCATGAAAATCGGATGTTTCTCAACTTTGAGAAGCAAGATAAGCATGGCATGCCCATCATAACCTTTGATGCCAAGCTCAGGGAAAATGAAATGAGTATGCGAAAAGATGGAGTACAATGTGCGGTCGAAATGCTAGAAGCAGCCGGTTGTAAAGACATTAGTTTTTATAATGAAGCAACCGCTCCAGGAGCAGCGATCCATGAAATGGGAACTGCTCGTATGGGCCGCGATCCCAAGACAAGTGTACTCAATAAATGGAACCAAATGCACGAAGTGCCCAATGTGTTTGTGACAGATGGGGCCTGTATGACGAGTGCAGGAACGCAAAATCCAAGCATTACATATATGGCCTTGACCGCAAGGGCCGTGGATTATGCTCATAAGCAGATAAAGGAAGGGATACTGTAGGCGCGGCCTCAAAGTAGCTTCCATATTTATCTGTGCATAAGCATCACTGCTACTGCCATTGGTGCTTTTGACTACCTCCATCCCCCAACCGTTCCCATCGGGAGCTGTTGGGGGAATGTGTATATTCTACTCACCAAAAAAACTGACTATGACTACTAATAGAAGAAGATTTCTCACTTCGGTGGGGATGCTCGCGGCAGGCACGATGGCCTTACCTGCCTGGGGATTTGGTCTAAATGACAAAAAGCTTAAAGTGGCGCTTGTGGGCACTGGAGTCCGAGGCACCAGCTTTTGGGGTAAACGCCTCGTGGACGAATACTCTGAACTCCTTGAATTTGTAGGCCTCAGCGATATCAATCAAGGCAGACTTGAATACGCTCTCAAGTATATGGGAGTGAATTGTCCGACCTTTCTTGATTTTGAGGAGATGGTGTCAGAGACTAAGCCTGATTTGGTGATTGTCACCACCAAGGACTCTACCCACCATCAGTACATCGTCAAAGGATTAGATATGGGTTGCGATGTATTGACCGAAAAGCCTTTGACCACTGATGAGCGAAAGTGTCAAGAGATCCTCGATGCCGAGCGCCGCAACAATCGTAAAGTGATTGTGGGCTTTAATTATCGCTGGAGTCCTTACATGACCAAAATCAAACAGCTTTTGTCAGAAGGCGCCATTGGCAAGGTAACTTCTGTTGATTTTCATTGGTATCTCAATACCTATCACGGTGCCTCCTACTTTAGACGTTGGCATGGACAAAGAGAATCGGGCGGAACGCTATGGGTCCACAAAGCTACTCACCACTTTGATCTGCTAAATTGGTGGTTGGACTCTGACCCTGCCGAAGTGAGAAATCTTCTTCTATTAGTAGTCATAGTCAGTTTTTTTG
>JBCAWW010000753.1:0-3402 GCA_038534415.1 Bacteroidota bacterium
TATTGTTCCTTACAGTCCGGATTATTGGCACTGGCAGAAACCACGGTAGAGTCATTGCTATACTCATACCTTATGCTACCGTACCGGAAGTCTAGCTCGACTAATCTCCCCTGCTCATCATAAAGCAAGCTCTTTTTGACCGTTGAGTCCAGCTGGGTGCTATTACCTTTGATATCGATAATCGTAATTGATTTCACCCCTGGCTTGAGCTCAAACAAATCTGATTGAGCGAGCAGCAATGGCCCACAAAGGAGGATGAGGATAGTCGCGATGATTCTAGTCATAGATGATTGGAGATTGAGTCTGCAAATATAGAGCTAAGTCCCGCTAAGATTTATACTCAAAAATGATGATTTGTTCTTTTTTTACTCCCGTATAGTTATCTGCTTCGCAGAACGCTCACCTCGAACCATCGTTCGCTGCAAGGCAGTGCCTTGCAGCGACAGAGGCAATCGTTCCGCGAAGCGAAGACCAGTGAAGCTTCTCGACTCCCAATAACCAAAAACGCCTTCTTAGCATTATACTAAGAAGGCGTTTTTTTATCTCTGATGTATCTCTACACCTCTGTATTCGGATCCCAAGCTTCGAGGATATCCGCCACGCGCTTGACAAAGCGTCCGCCGAGGGCGCCGTCAATGATGCGGTGATCGTAAGAGTGAGAGAGGAACATTTTATTACGGATCGCAATCACATCGCCCTGAGGCGTTTCGAGTACGGCTGGCAGCTTACGAATAGCGCCCGTCGCCAAAATAGCCACCTGAGGCTGCATGATGATAGGCGTGCCCATCACATTGCCAAATGTACCTACATTAGATACGGTATATGTACCACCTTCCAGCTCATCTGGCTTAAGTTTATTGGCACGTGCTCTGTGAGCGAGATCGTTGATCGTGGCGGAGAGACCAGCCAAATTCAGGCGATCGGCATTTTTGATTACGGGTACGATCAGATTATCGGTGGGTAGCGCAACTGCAATACCGATATTGATATCTTTTTTGATGACAATATTATCGCCATTGACTGAAGCATTGACGAGTGGATGCTCGCGCAAAGCCTTGATGACCGCCATCAAAAAGATAGGGGTGAAGGTCAATTTTGTATTGTATTGCTCTTGAAACTGGTTTTTGACGCGATTGCGCCATTGTACCAAGCTAGTAACGTCTGCTTCTACAAAGGAGGTTACATGAGCTGAAGTCTGCGTGGACTGCACCATATTTTTGGCGATCAGTTTACGCATACGGTCCATCTCAATGATCTCCACATTGCCGCTAGCGACAATAGGAGCGGGCTTCGCTTCGACTTTCGCTACTGGAGCGGCTTTCTGTACAGCTACAGGCGTTGGGGCAGGCGCTACCGGAGCAGGAGCGGCGACTACTTGCTGAGCAGGTGCATTTTGACGGTTTTTGACGTGAGCCAAAATGTCTTTTTTGGTAAGCCGACCAGCACGACCAGTACCCGGAAGCGTCTCGAGCTCAACCATAGAGATCCCCTCTTTGCGGGCGATGTTGAGCACAAGCGGAGAATAAAAGCGGCCACCTTCTACGGCATCAGCGCCAGTAGCCACTGTCTCTAGCACGGGCTGGGCTGCAGGCACATAAGGGACCTCGGCTGCGGCTACCGTTTCTAGCACGGGCTTTGCCGCAGGTGTAGCATGTCCATTGCCATTAGGAGCTTCATCAGCTTCTGACTCAGTTTCGATGATTGCGATTACCTCGCCTACGGGTACGACATCGCCTTCGTTAAAGCGGCGTTCCAATAGTTTGCCATCGACGGGAGCAGGCACTTCAGAGTCAACTTTGTCCGTAGCGATCTCCAATACCGTCTCCTCTGCTTCGATTTCCTCGCCGATTTCTTTGGTCCAGCGCAGGATCGTAGCCTCTATAATACTTTCGCCCATCTTGGGCATTGTTAATTCAAATTTTGCCATAACAAAATCTTTCTCGGGGGGTTTGAGCGCAAGTTAGTCACTATTGGCTTCAACCCCAATCTGCCTTTGCAGTTTTTTATACGCCAGTATCAAGGCTCTTTCACTCGCGCGTTCGATATTTACCTGACGATCAGTGAGTAAACGTACGAATTCAGCATCCGTATGATTTTTATCGGCAAAGCCCAACCAGGCTTGAGTTGGCAATTCTCCCCCAGCCTGAGCGATGCCGGTACTGGCAATGCCATAATCCGTGCCTAACAGCTTTCTGACGCCTTCGGCCATCTGCTTTGCGACCGTTTCGGATACCGCGGTGTGGCGTTCGACGGAGTCGGGATCTACCCCCAACTGCTCGATCTTGATCCTCACATCATAAGCCGTCACTGAGCCTGTAAACACTTCCGATGCCCCAGAAATCGCCACCAATTTGCCCGCAATATTACCTCCAGTGAGGCTTTCAGCTACCGCGATTGTTTTGCCTGTTTGCTTGAGTTGGTCGATGAGCATGGCTGCCGCCGAACGACTCCCTTCCGTATATACATGCTCGCCAAATCTTTTTTTGACCAAGGCAGCATTGGCCAACATCGCAGAGTGTTTACGCTCCTCGCGAACGCTAAACTCCAACCATAGGCCATCATTACGGGGCAAAAAAGCCAAGGCTACTGCCGGATCCATTTGTGATTCGAGTTCACTGATCCAAAGCGAGGCACGCGACTCAGGCACACCCAAAATCCGTAAGATATGATGGTCAAAAAAGCCTGTATCAAACTTGGCTTTGATCTTAGGTAGCACTTCGTTTTCGAGTAGATAGAAAAACTCAAAAGGCACCCCTGGCAGAGAAAACAATAGTTTCCCTTTTTGGTCGAAGGCCATTCCTGGCGCGGTACCCATAGGGTTGGGGAGTACCTCAGCCACTGCGGGCACCATCGCCTGACGTCTGGAACGCTCATCGAGCTCGCGGCCTCGTTCCGCGTAGCGGCGCTCCAAATAAGCCATAGTAGGCGCATGCCACTCCATCTCGCTGGCAAAAAGCTCCGCGAGGGTTGCTTTGGTAATATCATCTTGGGTTGGGCCTAGCCCCCCACACATTATGACAATGTCGTGCGTGCTCAATTCGGCTTTGACGGTATCACGGATATCAGCCTTGGTATCGGAAATGGTAACGACGCGGTGAAAAGAGAAGCCTTGCGTCCGGAGCATGAGGCCCGCTTTGGAGGCATTGGTATTGACGATGCGCCCCTTGAGCAATTCATCGCCAATGGTGATCAAACTGATTGAAGCCATAGGTCTTATTCCTGATCGCGGAGACGAGCCCGCTTATCACGGAAAATTTCGTATTTGAGGGTTATCACTGGCTGAAAGTGGGCTCCTTCTAAGCTAAAACGGTTTGAACCAAAAGTAGTGTAGCCCATGCCGCCTAGATAGTAAGAGAGCAAATCTTCCCGCATCGGACTATAACCGATTTGCAAGCCCAGATC
>JBCAWW010000754.1:0-3392 GCA_038534415.1 Bacteroidota bacterium
GGGTATTGTTTTTTGCCTGCTTCGCAGAACGCTTCTCTCCCTCGGATGTATCAGTGAAGTAGTAACTTGCTCTAATCAAGGGTCATTTATTGGAGAGAAGCGTTCTGCGAAGCAATAGATCAGCTATCTATCCAGTCTTAGGCGCTTCTTCCTACTCGAATTAACGAAAGGGATTTAGCACCGCTTTCATTGATTTTTTTCCGACTTCGGTTTGGGCATCATAATTATCAGGCATCACTAACACACCAACCTCCTTGGCAAAGGTCTCATATTTGGAGAGCATGGTTTGAAAGATGAGGGGTTCTTGGGCGGCAAGATCCGTGGTTTCGGTGGGATCTATTTTTAGGTTATACAATCTCCATTTACTATCCCCGAGCGGTTTGTTGTTTTTGACGATCTTATAATCCCCCATAAAATAGGCCGCACTATTGCCAGCTTCTAATCCGATCCCTTCGTCTTCTTCATAAATCGGAAGCGCCGGGTTTTGAATGTGCGGTAGCATGCTCTTGCCCGTTACGGGGACATATCCTTCATTAGCAGCGGTCGAGATGCCGGCAAGATCAAAAATCGTAGGCGCGATATCCGTAAAAAAACAGAAGGTTTTGTCGATTTGCTTGGCAGGAATGTCGGGTCCAGCAATAATCAATGGCACCCTAAGCCCCCCTTCTCCCGTGTAGTATTTGTAGTAAGAAAAGGGAGCCGCAATCGCTGAAGCATACTCTGGACCGATACTACCATAAAACCTTTTACCTCCATAGGTATCAAAATCGTGATGGAAACCACTACGCTTAGCCCAACCATATAAGCTTTCATAATCTCCTCCATCAGGACCATTGTCCGAAGTCGCGATAAATACCGTGTTCTCTGCTAAGCCTTTTTCTTCTAGATATTGGATATACCTCCCGATATGATGATCCATGGCCTCCAGCATCCCTGCCATCATGGCAATATCCGTGATATAGGCCTCTTTTTTATCTGCTGGGAGGTCAGCCCATTTTCTAAACTCATCGAAGGCAGGGTTCATTTGCACTGCTTCTGGCACGATCCCCAGCTTTTTTGCCTTTTCAAATCGTGCTTGTCTCATTACATCCCAACCAGCTTGATAGATGGCCTTGTATTTTTCGACATATTCTCGCGGAGCCTGAAGCGGGGCATGTACCGCTTGAAAGGATAGAAAAGAGAAGAAGGGCTCAGTTTTATTTTTTTCCGCTTCGTGGAACGCTATCATCTGATCTACATAAAAGGCAGAAGAATAAAAGTCCGCCGGCAAATCCGTCTCCTCTCCATCAGCAAACCATTGGGCTTTGGACTTGAAGGGTAGATAAACTTTGGCTTCAAAATTATCGGCCCCGGAGCCCGAAAGGATAAAAGAGCGATCAAAGCCTCTTTTGTTGGGCAAAGTATTTTGGTCGTAACCGAGATGCCATTTGCCAGTCACATAGGTATTGTAGTTACGCTCCTTGAGTCGGGTGGCGATGGTTTGCACCTGATCATTCAAGACTCCTTCATATCCTTCCACATCCTGATAGGCTTTGGGTAACATTTCGGGCAGATTGGGGACCCCCGTAAGATGGCTGTCAGATCCAGTCATCAACATCGCTCGCGAGGGCGCACAGACTGGCGAGGCATGCAAATTGGTAAACATAATCCCATTTTGAGCCAAGCGGTCGAGATTGGGGGTTTGTGCCTCCCCTCCAAAAGCGCCAAAATCCATAAGGCCCGCATCATCGACGAGAATCAAGACTACATTGGGGGGGCTGACGGCTTGCTCATTTTGCCCGATCAAATGAGAGGGAGCTACAATTAGGAGCAGTAAAGCCAAGATTTGATATAATTTCATGATGCTTACTTTTTAGTTTCTGATACCATAAGTGCCATGATCATTTGGCCGGTTTCGTGGCTAGAATTTTGATTCTGCCCCGTCACAAAGCGTTTTTCTTCGTCGACCACAGTCAAGGTTTCAAAAAAGTCTCTTCTGCCCGTGCTGCATTGATAATCGGCGCCGGCCTTTTTGAGTTCTTCTTCAGGGTGCAAGGGAGTAAAGGCGATATCTAACTGATCCAATTGACTTTGGGTAACGCCAGTCATAGTTCGGCCCTTGATGAGGTATTCGCCTGAGCGATCTTTTGCGGTGGTAAAGGCGATCGCACCATGACAGACACTACCAAATATAATGTCAGTTTCATAATAGGCATCGGCGATTTTTTGGCCCAAGGCTTCGTCTCCCATATCATAAGCCGCTCCCCAGCCGCCAGCAAAAAACACCACATCATAGTCCTTAAAATCTACTTCAAAAACGGGAATAGAATTCGCTACCTTTTCTTGAAAAATATCATCTTCCATAAAACGCTCATCTTCTTTGGAGCGCAGGTTACGGTTAAAGGACTGAGGGTCTATCGGGACCTGGCCTCCTTTGATGCTGGCCACATGAACTTCCATATTTCCGTTGTCCAAAAACTCGTAATAGGGGATGGTCATTTCAGAAGCGAAGACACCCGTCGAATCTCCGGTGCTTTCCCCTGGCTTGCTCAATACCCCATGGCTGGTAGTAACGATTAAGGCTTTTTTGCCTTTCAAATCAAAGACTTCACCCTCATGGTCAGGATGTAAGCCTCTCGATTTTAAAAACGATGCACAGCTTGTGAGCACACATGCTAGCAAAATCAATTTTACAGTTAAAATAATACCCTTTTTCATGTTTGTTTTTCTTTGATGAAAGCAAAATAGAAAGGATAAAAGAGTAGACCGCTCAACATATGTCGAGAAATGAAACTGTTGGCAGATATGTGAGGGTGAGTGGGAGGTATTACTGCTTCGCAGAACGCTCATCAATGGTCGCCAACTCCTCCACGGTGGCTGGACGAGTGCATCTTCCCCGAATGATTGCCATCCGAGAGGGCGACATGCGAAAAGGGAGGAAAAAGAGTCAAGCGTTCCGCGAAGCGGCAAAGTAAGAACAGGCTTACTTTTTCTTTCTGATGCGACTTAACTGAGTAGGGGTAACGCCAATCATTGATGCGATGAAATAGAGCGGAAACTTCTTCAAGAGCGAAGGATTATTTTTCATGATGAATTTGTAGCGATCCTCCGCAGTGCCCGTTAAAAACAAGTATTGACTCTCTACCACTTCGGTCAATTGTTCCATCAGGTGTTTCCGAATGATGACGTTGAGGGCAAAGTTGGTTTCCAGCAATTTTCTCATCTCGTCAATCGGCATTACCAAGAGCCTAAGGTTCTCCAGGCACTCTATCCCCAGCGGAGAAACTTCGACCCCTTTCAAGCGATAGGGATCAAAAACGAAGGAGTTTTCCTGACGGATCCTAGCAGTGATTTCCTCTCCCCCTTCTTTGTAGATAATTACTCGAACGGCTCCTTCTGACAAGAAAGCGATA
>JBCAWW010000755.1:0-3387 GCA_038534415.1 Bacteroidota bacterium
CAAACCCCATCCAGTAGCAAACGGATAAAGACAATAGTATTTAGTATTAAGACTTTTGGGGCTCGCTCTAAGGCAGGTCTCCAGATTATTTTTCTATCTGCTAAACACTCAGATAATCGTTCTGCGCAGCAGTAAATCCAAATTTATAAATGAAATAAAAACTAACGATGTTATTGGGGGTTTTTTACTAATGGCCGTAAGTCCATCACTTCCTCCGCAAAGGCAAAGCTTTCCTTTCTGACACTTTCCAGGTCTTGACCATAATGCCGATTGGGGAAGGCGTGATCACCTGCTTCGGCGAAAGCTACTTTACGTTTTTGCTTGCGACTCGTACCCAAAAGAGTAAACATCCTAAGCATGGCAGAGATGGAGACCACTCGATCTCTGAAGTTTTCATTTTTGAAATAGTAGCCCATAAACACAGGTAGCTTGATCTTGCGAAAGACCTCAGGACGCATGGTCGCTCTAATCAAGCGTTGTAGGGCCAAGAGCGCCTCTTCTCTATATTGGCTATCCCAGTATTGGTTGCGAATCCGTTTGTGGATATAAGGACCTTTGTTGAGAATACTGACCAATTGTTTGCCCCAAGGGCCATCGATCCAATTCATCAGGGGATTGGCCACTCTAATATTAGGCGAAAAACAAATCAGGCCTGCGATGTCTTGGGGATACCGACTCGCCAGCCATAACATCAGCGTGCAGCCGGTAGATGTACCCATCAAGATCACTTTTTTGCCCAAGGTCTTGCCGATGGCTAAGGCTTCGAGGGCGTTGTCAAGCATGCTTTCCGGGCTAAGGTCTAGCATGGCATCTGGATCTGTAAGACCATGACCTGGCATACGATTGAGATAGAGATTACAGGCGTAACGCGCCGCAAACTCTCGATGGAGTGGATCTCCTTCGCCCTGACTGGCGGTGAAACCATGCAGGTATACAATACTGTAAGCGGTTTTTTGCTGTTGATCTGCGTACCAGATGATCCGAGCTTCATTGTCGGGTCGTATCGGTAATGCAGCTTCTCTTTTGGAGAGCCAAAGATCTAATTGCTCTAGAGAATGCTCCAGTTTTATCGGAGGACGATCAATAACAACTTTAGGGGGCCGAGGGCCATAAAAATAAGCTGCTAATAAAAGGGCAAATACCGTCAATAGGACCAACCAGAGCATATGTCTTGCTTAACTTCTCGCTAGGCAAACCAGCGTTTTTTTCTTCTTGGCCGGTAATATAGCAGGAGAAGAGGCAAAAATCCTCTTATTGGACTAGAATGTTGACTAATTGGGATGGCTTGTTTTTGACGTAGGGCTTGTCCTGGGCTACTCGGAGCGTAGCCATATTTGGTAAAGGCGGCAAAATCGGAGTATTTGATCCAAATAAACCCATCCTTACCCCAGCTTGTACCCCAACTATTCATTAACTGGAAGGCGCCACCATACTTTTCGTTGTCATAGGCGACGACAACTAAGGCGTGACCAAAATAATTACGGGTATGGGGGGACTCTGTTCTCCGCCATAGGTTTTTGTTTTCGGACTGCTCAAAAGAGGGCGTACAGTTCATGCCAATAATCACAGGTTGCCCCTTGGCGATGGCATATTTGACAGATTGAATCTTTTCATTTGCACGGGCCTCCCGATAAAATAGGCGTGAATAACCCCCGATTTTATAACGACGAGCATTGCTATAATCTCTTGAATACAGTCTGCTGACACAGCTCTCTGGTACCTGTCGCTTGAGCGCCGCACCTTGTTGCTCCATACTAGCCAAGGCAGCTTCGATACTGACGGCCTCATTGCAGCTACGGCTTTTGCTGATCAGTTTATATGTAAAAGCAGGGGAGAAGGCATAATGTTGGATGACACTCTTCTCTTTAATGTCTCTTTCCTGGGCAAACAAGATCGTACGAGCCCCATAAGCGACAGCCCAGCCGACACAATTGTTGTAGTGCCCTTGGTCTTGCGGGCGAGGAGCATAGGCTTTGAGAGAGGCTCTACTAGCAATACGAGCGCCTTGAGGCGCTGATTGTAAAGGAATTTGTTGGTAAGCCGCATCGTCTATCAAAAGTCCGCCAGCAGCTTGCTGGGCCAATAGACCTAAGGGCAGAAGAAAAAGGCTTAGAAGGAGAGCAGATCGATTCATAAAGTAGGGCGATTTCCTGTTTGAAAACGAATTTGCAGACTTGGAAAGTATAAGCTTTTCCTAAATTGTGGCTTGATAATTTTTCGAATTCTGAGCTTCAAAAATTACTAATTAGTCTAATTGTACTGATTATCTGTCTCAGAGTTACGACTGAGGACAATTCAAGCCATTAGACAGGGGAGGATGTTGTCAGACAAACCTCAATTTTTCTTGCTCCATTTTTTCCGGATAGCAGGCACCTCATTGGGCTTCGCCCTCGTCCGTCCAAAAAGAAAGAACATTTGCTTAATGACCTCTGACTCATACGATTGGATGCATTGAGTAAGCAAAAATTACCTCCTTGCCAAGAGTCTGATAAAAGGCTTTGGGTGAGGTGTGTATGGAGTTCAATTTTTTGCCAAGATCCAGAGGGATCTGCAAAAGTGATCGGAGTAGGGCTGATTAGGGAGTAAACCTTAGATTCTCCCCTTCGGGGAACACTTCCAATAAACGTACTGGCCCTAATAAACCGGCTGCCTGCAGACTCCATTCTAAGTCTGCAAACTGTCGATATTTTTTTTCTCCCCGCCTTGCACGATTGATAAAATCATTTCTTTGAGAGGGGCTGATCCATACTTCAATTGCATTCCAGCCTGGCTTGAGTTTGTGTGTACACTCGATCACAAAGGGCCGGTATGATAGCCTTCCCAGTGGTTCGGTGTTTAGGTAGACATCTGCAGTTTGATACAATTCTCCTAGATCCAAAATATACCTAAAGCCTTCGAGGGTGTCTTGCAAAAAGAATTCAGCTAAGTAACGCCCTTCAGCGGCAGTATAGCGCAAATGATCTTCCTCTCGCCAATCAAAGAAAACAGAGTCGTTTCTCTCAAACCGGCCCGTTTTGCTGCTCTTGATATCTGGTACTAACAATTCCCAGTTTTGCAATTCATGTAAAATAGTGCGAGAACTCTGAGCTAGAAAGAAGGCTAAGGGACTCGCTTGGGTGAGGCTGTCTTCTTCGAAGAACGCCTGTTCGCTACAAAGCAAAAACATCGAACCATAGGCCGGCAAAAAGCCTAAGAGGTCTTGTTCTGGCTGATAATCTGCCTGATAAACTTTTCCATCCCTTGGATCTAACCAGTATGCATACTTGATTCGTGAGGGGAGCTGTAAGCGGAAGTATCTCTCTTCATCACTCTGATTGGCGAGAAAACTGATAAAATTGCCCTGGGCCAATTCGCGCAACTGATAGCGTAAAAAGGGATAATTACCTG
>JBCAWW010000756.1:0-3381 GCA_038534415.1 Bacteroidota bacterium
TAAAACTCCTGTGAGTACAGCTTGCCCAAGCTATGATTGTTGGGATCGGGGAGGTCTATGATTACTACGTCGTAGAACGCTGAACTCTCTTCTATAAATTTATAGGCATCCTGATTGTAGATTTTGACATTGGATTGATGAAAGGAGCTATCATTGAGGCGGATCAGTACGGGGTGATTTTTGCCAATTTGGGTCATCTCAGGATCGAGATCCACCACATCGATCTGACCTACATTGGGATATTTGAGGATCTCTCGCACCGCCATACCATCACCCGCCCCCAACACCAAAATGCGCTCATGTGTCGGAGACATCGCCATGGGAATATGTACCAAAGGCTCATGATAGCGGTGCTCGTCTCGCGACGAAAACTGAATGTTGCCATCAATAAAAAGACGAATATCTTGATTCCATTTGGTCATAACAATTTGCTGGTAAGCAGATTGTCGAGAAAGCATGACTTCATCTTGATACAAAAATTGCTCAAAGAAGCTATTGAGTTGAAATGAATAAGCAAAGCCACCCACTAAGATCATCGTAGCGACGATCGTGCTGGCCATCAAGCTTTTGAAACGCTTCAGTTCTGCGCGAAAGAGATAGATGTTGAGCAAGGCTACCACCAAGTTGAGCAAGCCGACTATAAAAGAAGTCCGCATAGTGCCCAGATTGGGCAGCAAGACCAAGGGAAACAAAACCGAGGCCACCAAGGATCCCATATAATCAAAGGAAAGCACCGATGCCAAGGCATCCCGGAGGTTTTCATACTCTCTGACAATACGGGTCAAAATCGGTATCTCGACGCCGATCATACCCCCAAGTATGGCAATCAAAATAAAGGCTACCAAATAAAAGTAGGGCGTCAGCGAAAAGGCAAAGTAAAGTAAGAAAGTGGCAAAGCCACCGACCACCCCTAGCACGATTTCAAAGCGGATAAACCAAGTCAGCAGGTCCCTCTTGATATAGCGAGAGAAATAGGAACCGACTCCCATAAAAGACAAAAACAAGCCAATCACCAAGGAAAAGTGGAGGACACTACTGCCTTGAAAATAACTCGTAATCGTACTGATCAGCAATTCATACAAAATGCCACAAATCGCAATGATCAGGACAGAGGTCAGGAGGACGGGAACTTTGTTAGGGGTTTGGCTGTCTGCCATATACTATCTAGTACGTGAAAAATAAAAATCGAAATTACGCAATTATGCGGCCTATTCACTATTTGACTCAGCTGATAGACGCTGTCTGGGCTTCCTAAGTTGGAAGGCTAGTTGGGATAACCCAATAGATAAGGGATGCTAAAAGGCCCGTTTTTGAGCGTGCCTATTTCCCAGCTGAAGTGATCAGCGTTCCGCAAGGCGGTCGTCATCTCCCGCATTTCCTCCTCGCTATAGGTCCTGAGTACGGAAACGATACCGTCCCAAAAGATAAAAGGCAGCATCAGAGGGATGAGATAAGTAAAAATCAAACGGCCGATCTTAAAAGGCCGGATAAAAGGCGTAACCAACAAGACATTGATCGGGGAGAAGCAAAACTGGATAAAATGTTTGAGATCGCGTTTCTGCGCTTCAAATATGGCGATAGGCGCATTGGCATCGACGGCATTTTGGAGGATTTGCTGAGCCTCAGCCGGTTTGAAATGATGAAAAGACAAAAACTGTGTCCGCAGGCCTTTGAGATCCGCAGGGACATCGAGCGCGCTGATTGGCTCCGAAACCGAGTCCATAATCTCCGGATGATGGGCTTTCATCTTGGCAAAGGCATCGAGATTGGGAAAATAATCTGTCTGTACCACTTTTAAATCGGGCACTTCAGCCTTTAAATCCGGTGCAAGTCGCTTCCACCCCCCACCTCCGCCACTTGCCAGGTCGATCACCCTAGAACCCCCACTTTTGGCGAGTCCCTTTTTGAGCAGTTCGACTGTAGGGCGATAAATATGAAATTGATTGGAGACAAACTCCAAAAAGTCGGTGCCATAGTCCCGCAAAAAGCTGGGGAACCAAGTCTGATCTTCCAGTTCGAATAAGTGCCGTCTTTTCATAATAGGGCTTTGCAGCAAGCTAGGGATTTTTGGCTAACTTGCAGCCCCATGCGCAAGCGAATTCAGCGATATTTTGACCGCCGTAGTATCCTCAAAGCTGTTGGTAGTTTTGACGAGGCGGGTTTGCTCTTTGCGGTCGAGCAAGGTCAAAAAGAAGCCTTGCAGACCTTATTAGAGTCGGGCATTTCGCCTGATACGCGTGATCAAGAAGGCCGTCCGGCGATTTATTTGGCCGTATTGCGCAAACAGCCCCTTTCTTTGCAAACGCTCTTGCAGCATTCGGTCGAGCTCAATGTCATCGACGCCAAGGGCCGGACTCCCCTTTTATTGGCCATTTTGCAGGAAGACAAGCATAGTTTTCATGAACTCTTAGAGGCAGGGGCTGACCCTAATTTGGCGGACAAGGACGGCAATACTCCTTTGATCACTGCTGCGCAGAACGCCACCGCTATTTATGTGCGAGAGCTTTTAGAGGCTGGGGCAGAGCCCAACGCTTCCAATCATATAGGCAAAACCGCCCTCATGATCGCGGCGGATCATCAACGTACGGCTTGCATCAAGGCATTGCTAGATGCAGGGGCCGATCCTCATCTGCGAGATGCTGAGGGCAAATCTGCCCTGGATCAAGCAGAACTCAGCCCCCGCGCCAAAGAATTGCTACGCGAAGCGAGCCAGCAACAGGCCAAAAGCCAACTCCCACCCATCAACGATAAGCTAGCGGCCCTTTTTGGCGGCCTGCTAGAAGGCAGTCTCAAGACCCTCAACGAATCAGACGATCTCGTCGCCCTAGAGCAAAAAGGCGTCGAACTGATCACCCGCCTCACCTCCGATGAGCAATTGGCCACTTGGCTAGGCAAGCTGGAGGAAACTAAGATCCAAGCAGAGATCAAAGTTTGGCTGGATCTGATCGTGGAGATCAGAGAGATATTGGCCTTACAACAAAAAGTGCTGGGCACAGATGTCTGGGCTGAGACCGAAGCCCCCCGCAATTGGCAAAAGCAACTGCTATGGCTGGCCCAAGACTACCGCGCTTATCTAGAAAGTAAAGAGCTTAAGTAGGTTTTACCGCTTCGCGGAACGCTCATTCGTATCCCGATTTTAATGTATGGATCGATCCGATCCGTAGCGCCGCAACATCTTGCGGCGCCTCAAAAAGCAAAATGTTATGAGTCTATATTTTTTCCAAAAAGCGAGGGAATCGTTCTGCGCAGCAGCTAAAAAAAGAAAAAGCCCAGACTTGGATTGACGCGTGTCAGATCAAAGCCTGGGCTTTTGGTTTAGGCTGAGAGTAGCCTGCCTTCAAAAGACTAAACTAGCTTCTCCCCAAAGTTTGACCATAAAGG
>JBCAWW010000757.1:0-3377 GCA_038534415.1 Bacteroidota bacterium
CTTATGAAACCGATACAGTGGATATTAGTGCCTGTTTTTTTGTTTTTGATGGTCAGTTTGGGGCGAAGATTGAAGGGCCAACCCGTGCTGCGTCTCCTGGTGTGGGGACTGCTGTTAGTAGGCATAGTGTTTACCGTTTTTGAAGATAGTAGCACATATCTCGCCAATGCATTAGGAATTGGGCGAGGCGTGGATATGGTGATTTATTTGAGTTTGTTGGGTTTGGGCGTAAGTAGCCTTATGTTGTATTTACGCACGAGACGATTGGAGCAGCGCTTAGCAGAGATCGTCCGCGAGCAAGCCATCCAAGAAGTAAAGGAGCCCTAAACAAACTCTTATGAAACGATTATTATTACAATTTGCCTTGTTGGCTATTGGGGCCTTTTATTGTCCGCAGGCCCAGGCCCAAGAGCTCCACCTATATAAAGAGATCGATACTTTAAAATTGTATGTGGAGGTTTACGCCCCAAGCACGATGACGGACAGTGCCGAGCTACCAGCGATGGTTTTTTTCTTTGGAGGCGGCTGGAAATCCGGAACGCGGGAGCATTTTATCCACCATGCTAAGTATTTTGCCCAAAGAGGGATCGTCTGTTTCTTGGCTGACTATCGTATCCAAAATAAGCACCAAACTGATCCCTTTACTTCCCTCATGGACGCAAAATCTGCGCTGAGGTTTATCCGCAGCCACGCTCAAGAATTTAAAATTGATCCAGATAAGATTATTGCCTCTGGCGGTTCTGCCGGAGGACATTTAGCCGCTGCCACTGCTTTGATCAAAGCCTATGATGCGCCATCCGATGATTTGGCGGTCAGCTGTGTCCCCAATGCATTGGTACTTTTTAATCCTGTCATCGATAATGGTCCGGGCGGCTATGGCTTTGAAAGGGTAGGGGAGGCATTCCCTAACTTTTCCCCCCTTCACAATATCAGAGAAGGAGCCCCTCCAACGATTATTTTCTTAGGTACCAATGATCGATTGATTCCAGTCGAAACCGCTGAGTACTACACCAAAGTGATGGAGAGAGTGGGTAGTCGCTGTGAGCTAAAACTTTATGAAGAGGGGAAGCACGGTTTTTTTAACTATCAATTTTTTGAGCACTATCAAGCCACTGTCGAGGAAGCAGATTTATTTTTGCAGTCATTGGGGTATTTGCAAGCGGAGCCTGCGGTAGAGATTAAGTGAGAAGCGTTCCGCGCAGCGGTGAAAAATAAAAAAAGACACCCAATCACAGAAAAACTAAAGTTGAAATATCTCGTATAAAAATTGCTTGCCGCATAGCGCAAAATGTCTATATTTGCAGCGTGTTAATAGCACATTGGGCCTATAGCTCAGTTGGTTAGAGCAACTGACTCATAATCAGTAGGTCCCTGGTTCGAGCCCGGGTGGGCCCACTTTTAAAAAGCGTTTCTATTTCATAGGAACGCTTTTTTTAGTAGCTAAACTCCGCATAAACGGGCAGATGATCAGAGATGCCTCTTGCTAGGGCTAAATTGTCGCAGTCGCCAACAAAGTCAACTCGACCACTATTTTGTAAAACGAAGGTCTTGTCGGGAAAGAAAATATTGTCAATGGCATAGTTTAAATAATTGCCTCTCACGCATTTACGCTTGAGAGTAGTGGGGGCCTCATTGAGCACGGGGAAGTAGTCTTGTGCCTTCAAAGGATCCCACACTGCATGAGTTTCGGTCAGGTTGAAGTCGCCGCAAATGATGACCGCTTGGGTTTTGAGCCTTGTAGGGTATTGCTGGAAGTATTTTATCTCTTCCTCGGGCTGATCGTCATGCTTCCGAGAATGATAATTAACTACAAAAAAGGAATTTGCATCTCCCTTGGCTTTGAATTCGGCAATGTAGGGCTCTCTAAAGCAAATTTCTGCCAAAGCGAGATCAAGATAGGGACGATTGACAAGGCTGATCTTAGCGGTATTCCAGAGGAAAGCGTATCGCTCACTCATATTGCTCGATGGACTATTGGTAGGATCACTAACGCGATAATCCCAATTGCTGCCTGTACGATCAAGCTCTTGTACAATCGCGGCGACTTTTTGCACTCCGGCAGGATCTTTGGCGACAACCTCTTGAATGAGAACAATGTCGTATTGACGCATTATTTGAACCATAGCGTCGATTTCATGGGCATCTTTGGTGCGGCCGAGATCCTGAATATTCCAAGTGAGAATGGAGAAGTTGCCGGCGAAGGAGAAACTAAACGATAAAAGCAGCAGAAAAGAGAGCAGGATTTTTTTCATCTATTGAAGGCTTATTTGTTTATTGGATTTATGGAACCGACGATCGAAGACATTGAGGCTCGCAAATTAATAGGCCTTAGCATGGAAACTAGTCTGAGCGAGCAAAAAACGCCCGAACTCTGGCGTAATTTTAGACAGCTAGCCAAGCAAATAGTCTCGCCTTTGCCAGGTTCCTATTCGGTTCAGGTTTATCCTGCGGGTACGCAGGTGCAAAATTTTGATCCGCAGCTACGTTTTGAAAAATGGGCTGCCGTGGCCGTAGAAAATTGGGATACTGTGCCTGATGGATTGGCAACGCTTTTGATTCCCGAAGGCACTTATGCCAAGTTTATGTATCGTGGACCTGCTCCGATGGTTTTTAAGCTGATGACTTACATTTTTACCGACTGGCTACCTCGTTCGGGTTTCCGGCTCGCCGAACGCCCCCACTTTGACTTTATGCCCCCAGAATACAAAGGGCCGATGCATCCAGAAGCGGAAGAGGAAATTTGGATTCCAGTAGAGAGATGACAAAAGTCTGGTAAAAGTGGATAGATTTATAGTTTAAACACTATATTTGGGCTATACGAACATTACAGGCAACTCAAATGTTGAGTTTGGGAAACTAACACACATGGAGGAATTAAAAAGGAACTTTGATCAGCTTTTAGCCAAAGGAGATTTAAAAGGGGCACTAGACGTATTAGGCCAAGCCGCACCAGACAAATCAAATGAGATTATTTTGACGCAAGCGCGCTTGAGTGGCTTGAATCAAAATATCCGCCTTGGGATAATCAGTCATTCTGATGCACAGATCAATAAGAATCAGATTGCAGCAGCGATAAATAGTATTGCGGCTGATGTATTTCAAGGGGTGATGAGTGCTAATAATGGGACTCGGAATACCGGTTCCAGATCCTCTGGCGTGGGTAAAACTAATGAGCCAACGCCAAGTTCAGAAAAACCCCAAATTTATCTATCTTATTCATGGGGGGACGAGGAAGAAGAAGGCACAAGTCGGGAGGAAATCGTGAATCAAATGAGTGAAGCTTTGCGAAATGCAGGATATAACATCATCCGCGATAAAGATGACAAGGTCACTACGCCCCAAATCCTTCATAAATCCAGATATTGAGTCTCCAAGAC
>JBCAWW010000758.1:0-3368 GCA_038534415.1 Bacteroidota bacterium
GATAAGCTTTCCGATCAAAACAAACAGTATCGGCGTTTTGTTTGACAATCTGATCTAATAGCTAAATGAACATTTTGATAAACAGCGGGATTGTCATCGGGACGATTCTACTTATGGAAGCCTGGGCTTGGTTTATGCACAAATACCTCCTCCACGGCCCATTATGGTTTTTGCACAAAACTCATCACGAACCTCAGCCCAGTTGGTGGGAATGGAATGATCTGGTTTCGATTTTATATGCCGTCGGAGCCGCTGCTGGCATATTGCAGGGGGCCGCTGACTATAGCTGGCCATTTTGGGTAGGCATTGGTATCACCCTTTATGGTATCCTCTACTTTGTCTTTCACGATATCATTATCCACCGCCGAGTTAAGATCAAATATCACTTTGAGAGCGCCTATATCAATCGTTTGATCAGGGCCCACAAAAAGCATCACAAACATATGCAGAAGCATGATAGTGAGGCATTTGGCTTTTTGTACGCTAGCGCTAAATACAATGTAAAGCGAATCAAGAAGTAGGCTGTTACTTTTTCTACTGCTTCGCAGAACGCTGCTATCGTTCTGCGAAGCAGTAGAAAAAAGGGCTAGCAGCTAAAAATGCTTGGAGGCACAATTAGCTGCTAGCCCGAAGTATGTTTGCGGATTACTACTCTTCTATTTCCCAGCCGCCGCAAGCAGCGTTGAGCTTTTCGATACACTTCTCAGCATCTTCGCCAGAAAGTCCAAACTCCATGGCATTGCGGTAGTCTTTGCAGGCGCCTTCGGCATCTCCGGCCTTTTCTTTGAGCATGGCTCTAAAGTAGTAGGACTGTGGGTTGAGGGCATTGATCAGCAGTGCTTTGTCGATAGAAGCCTGAGCATCCATCGTCTGGCCCATTTTCATATGAGTAAGCGCCATATGATTGTGAGCGGCGATGCGGATCAGCATATTTTTGTTGCGTTTGATCGCAGTCTCAAAGTCCTTTAAGGCACCTTCATATTCACCCGCTTTGAGGCGATAGTAGCCGCGGCTGTAAGGCAAATAAGTATTGGCCGTATCACACTCCATGAGACCAGTATAGACCCAGGAGAGCTCTTCATAATTGTTTTCTTCTAACCCCATATCGGAGAGTAGGGTATAAACCGTACATTTTTGGAGACTATCGTTGTCTAGGACCCAGCGATAGTCTTTGCGCGCCATTTCATACTCATTTTTGAGTTGGTAGGTGTAGCCTCTTTCCAAGTAGAGAAGCGGTTGCATGGCATCGACAGCAGAGTCTTGGTATTTCATTTCTCCCATTAAAGCAAAAGCCTCTGCATAATCGGCAATAGCGTCATCGTATTTTTCCATGCCTACCAATACAGCGGCACGGCTATAGAGGGAGTAAACGAGATAAGCGTAAGTGTTTTTCGCTTTTTTCTTTTTGTTTTTACGCGGATTTAAGGCGAGGCTTTTGTTGAGGTCTTCTAGGGCCTCATCATTATTGCCCAATTGACTTTGCTCTACCCCACGCTTGTGATAGAGTTCATAATCCTCAGGATTAGTGGTAATCAATTTGCTCAAAGAATCCACAGAAGCCTTAAGGCGTTCTTCCTCTTCATTGACGAGACGAAAATTGAAAGGAATATTGACCCAAAAACGGGTAGGCTTATTTTTCAGGATAGCGGGACTAAAAGTCAAATCCGCGATGTGATCTTCAACGGCTTTGCCTAAAACCGGGTGTGCAGAAGCGATGACTGAGTGATCTAGGTACTCTCCAGTGGTGTCGACTAGGACCCTAATTACCACATTGCCCTGCAGGTTTTGTTGGATAGCCATCTCGGGATATCCGATGGCCTCACGGACCTCGGCGAGGTTGCTAGGCTTAGGCTCCTCATCAACAAAAACAAACTCATTAATTCCGGGCGTTTCAGTTTGGGCCCACACCAATGCGTTCGTTCCCAATATCAGCCCAAGTAATAGCCACAATTTTTTCATAGTGCAAAATCTATATTTTTAGCACCGCAAAGGTACATAAAGCTGGGGAATTTGGACACGATCGTCCAGAATTCCCCACTAATCTTTAGTATATCATTACCCTAACGACCTGACTCGCACTATCGTTGGTTAACTGGATAAAGTAAATTCCAGCGGCCCATTTGGAGACATCCAGCTTCAGGCTGCCTTCTGTTTGATCCACATCAAGCTCTTGCGTAAATACGGTCTGACCAGTCGAAGAAAGTACCCGAAGGTTCATACGACCTTCGCCAGCATTGGCATACTGGAGGTTCAGTTTCGCGTTGGCGGGATTTGGATAAGCCTGCAGATTTAAACTTGTAAAGGCTTTGCGAAGGTCAAGTTGTCCTTCTCGGACCTCTCGAACTTGGCCGTAGGCATTTACAATTTTGAGGCGATAGTAGACCACTTCAGCGTCCGTATTTAGGATATCTTGGTCCGTATAGGAGTTTAGCTCTTGATCAACAATGATCTCCTCATCCTTCAATAGCTCGTAGATTTCGCCATCAAATGAGCGCTCGAGGAGATAGTGATCTTCAAACTCTTCGTAGAAGTTACCCCAGTTTACTTTCGCATCCTGATCATAGCCTTCCACGACAAAGCCTTGCGTGATCAGAGCAGCGATAGCACCTCCGCATGGATTACGTGGACTTTCGACCGGACCGATGCCTGTAAAGGTAGTTGGGCTGATTCTCAGAACGATTTTATCCACTTCTACTCCATCTTCACGCATCCAGAGATTGAATACATATTGGCCTGCAGCTGGAACCACGATGGTTACGGGGTCGCTATTATTAGCGACATCCTTCCAAGCCCAAGGGCCATTGCTACCCATCCCATAACCAGAGAAGTTGGTAGAGGATACCCCGTCGAGCCCAACATGATAAGAGTCATCAGCGTTGGTTGGACCGGCACTCCTTACAAATACTCGATAGGTACCGGGAGTGGAGAAGGTGATTTCGTAATCCAAGCGAGGTCCATTGAGATTGAGGCCCGTAGCACCACCTGTATTGGGCGTTGCGCGAACAGCGGCACTGCCACTAGCACTCGCCTCAGAATAGGTCTCCCACGTATGATTGGCGACATTGCCTGTCCCCGCGACGATGCTAGAGTAATTTTCGGCCTCCATCACCAATTCACCATTACTTTCTTCAAAGCAGAGAGGACCGTTACCCGAAGGGGTAACTGAAATAGTTTGGGAAGTCTGACTACTCAGGCCGGAGGTATCCGTAACCGTCAAAATAATATTGAAGGTACCCGCATTATTATAAGTATGGTTGGCGGTAAGTCCAGCAGCACTCGTTCCATCTCCAAAGTCCCAAGCATACTTATAATAATGCGGGTACCTTCAATATTATTTTGACGGTTACGGATACCTCCGGCCTGAGTAG
>JBCAWW010000759.1:0-3366 GCA_038534415.1 Bacteroidota bacterium
TGTCGCTTAGCGAGCCTCAATCGAAACAAATTCCATAGCAGGTACAAAAGCATCCTGCACCAAGGATAAGCGTTCTGCGCAGCAGTAAACAAAAAAAAGCGTCTCCCTGTAGGAAACGCTTTTTTCATGATCCTTCTGAAAAATTTATATTTCAAGAGAAAAACATCAGCCTTTTTCGTGGCCGCCAAACAGCATATAAACGATCGGTCCGATGAAAGGCATGAAAAATACCCCCGCCGACCAAAGCAGCTTGCTTAGCGTTTCGAGATTGTTGCGCTGCCAGATATTGACTAACACGCCAATCGTGATTAGGAACCAGAGAATCTTAATAGCAGACCAAAAAATTGCAACTAACATATCTTTTTTAGTATGGAGTACGGAGTAGATAGTAGCAAGACTTCTCTATTCCGTCTCTGCACTAAATACTTTCTACTTCGTACCAATTGAATACACCTAAATATACGGATTTGGGCCGTTTGAGTTAGCTGCCTTCGGCAAACGTCTAGTCCCGAACGACAGACGTCAACCTATGATCTGCAACTTGGCGTATTTGAGCAGCAAAACGCGCTGACCTTTGCCCTTAAAAAAGACCGTAGCCTTCTTGCCGGGGCCGGCGCCTTCGACTTGTAGCACTTTGCCCTTGCCAAACTTTTGGTGCTCTACTTGCAATCCAGCCACGATATCTGCGGGATCAGCCGCTTTGAAGTTGGATTTTTGGGTGAGGGAGCGGCGAGTAGCACTGCTCATAGGTGTGAGCTTGGAGGTATCTCGCTTTTGGGGCCGCTCCACCGCGGAACGCCTAGGTGCAAAAGCGCCCCAATTGTCGCTGGCACCTTTGTCTTTGGGACGAGCCAAAAATTTATCATCGATCTCATCCAAAAAGCGACTCGGCTCATTGAACTGGATCTGCCCAAAGCGGTAGCGGCTTTTGGCGTGACTCATGGTGATGCGTTTTTCGGCGCGCGTGATGGCTACATAAAAGAGGCGGCGTTCCTCTTCGAGGTCGGCCCGCGTCTCCATGGCCATACCCGAGGGGAAGATATTTTCTTCCATCCCTACCAAAAAGACTGATTTAAACTCCAATCCCTTAGCAGAGTGGACCGTCATCAGGGTCACATAGTCCTCCACTTCGGAGTCTTTGTCCGCATCGGTAAAAAGCGAAATATCAGCCAAGAAGCTTTCCAGGCCTGGGTCATCTATATCTGGATCTTCCGTAAATGCCTGAGCGGCATTGAGCAATTCTTGGACATTTTCCCAGCGGTCCAATGTCTCAGGATTGCCGTGTAATGCCTTCAAAATCCCCGACTCCTTAGCGATATGAGAGGCAGCTTCGTGTGCATCCACATTTTTGGCCACCACGCCAAAGCTCTTGATCATGGTCGTGAAAGCCTTGATCTTGCGTTGAATCCCCATATTGAGGCCGCTTTTGTCAATGGCATTGATGGCTTCCCAAAACGTAAGGTTTAGTTGATCGCCAAAGACCGCAATGCGTTGCAAAGAAGTATTGCCTATACCTCGGGTCGGATAATTGATGATGCGTTTGAGGGCCGTTTCGTCTTGGGGATTGATGGCGAGGCGGAGATACGCGATCACATCTTTGACCTCTTTGCGCTGATAAAAGGACAATCCGCCAAAAACACGATAAGTTATCCCTACTCGCCGCAGTTCATCCTCCATCGCACGCGACTGCGCATTGGTACGGTACAAAACGGCAAAGTCGCTATTAAAAAAGTTGTTGACCTGCTTTTGTTCGCGGAGCATATTGCTAACGCGTTTAGCTTCGTCTTGCTCGCTAGTGGCTTGCAAAACGGTGATCAGTTCGCCTTCCTCATTGGCCGTAAATACCTTTTTAGGGATCTGATCTTTGTTGCGTTTGATGATGTCGTTGGCAGCCTCGACGATATTTTGAGTAGAGCGATAGTTTTGCTCCAATTTATAGAGTTGTACCTCCGGGTAGTCTTTTTGAAAGTTGAGGATATTGGCAATATTCGCACCGCGAAACGCATAGATCGACTGGGCATCATCGCCCACTACGGTGATATTTTGGTGCGCCGCCGCCAGCATTTTACAGATGGTGTACTGGGCGTGATTGGTATCCTGATACTCATCCACCAAGATGTACTTAAAGCGATGCTGATATTTGTACAGGATATCCGGATGCGACTTGAACAATACGATCGGCTTGATCAGCAGATCGTCAAAGTCCATGGCATTGGCTTTATAGAGTCTGCGCTCGTATTCTTGATATATCTTGGCGACCTTTTTATTGAAGTCGTCCTGGGCAAATTCGAGATATTGTTTGGGGCTGGTTAGTTGGTTTTTGGCTGAAGAAATGCCGTTTCTGACCACTTTGGGCTTATAAACCTTGTCATCGAGATTCATCTCTTTGAGCAGGGTCTTGACCATTTTGAGTGAGTCGTCCGAGTCATAGATCGTATAAGAACTGGTATAGCCAATGCGTTCTGCCTCGATCCGCAATATCTTTGAAAAGATCGAATGGAAGGTCCCCATCACCACACTCTTGCCCGAAGGGCCGATCTGTTGGGAGATACGCTCTTTCATCTCCTTGGCGGCCTTATTGGTAAAGGTGAGCGACAAAATCTCCTGTGGATAAGCCAAGCCCTGATCCAAGATATAAGCGATCCGAAAAGTCAGTACGCGCGTCTTACCCGATCCTGCCCCCGCGATTACCATTTGTGGCCCATCAGGATGCGTCACCGCTTCGAGCTGCTGCGGATTGAGGAGATTGGGGAGATCATCTATAAAGGCCATAGGCTTGGGGAGTCAAAATTTGGACGCTGCCCTTTGAAGCAAAGGCAAAGCCACTCATCAAGATACAAATTTAGCAAATGCAGAGCGATTCCGCCGCGCGGAACGCTGCCTCATTTTACTAAAAAAATTAACAAGGCTAAATTAATGAGAATCAGGCAGGTTTGGAAGGGGATTTTTATATTAGGGGAAATGAGATAAAACATCAGGGAAACTATGACTGGGAGTAACGATTCGCAGAACGAACCTTATAAATCAGCAATAAAGAGGATAAATGAATTAAAAGTCCCACCGCCTGGCAAACTCCTTGATCTCAGTAATTGGGGGCTATTTAGATTCCCATCTGAGATTGGGCAACTTGAGAAACTAGATGATCTTTATATATCAGATAACTCAATAAATAATTTGCCCCCTCAAATTGGGCAATTGAAGAATCTGAAAATACTAGATATCTCTGTTAACTTAATAAAAAAGTTACCAGTTGAAATTGGCCAGCTAGAAGCCTTAATAATTCTCTCTGCGAATTACAATACCTTGAATGAACTTTCTTCTCAATTCTTCAAGCCCTTCGATTTGGGCTGGTATTTTTTGCAATGC
>JBCAWW010000760.1:0-3319 GCA_038534415.1 Bacteroidota bacterium
TATATTATAGATGACAATTTAATATAGACTTTCCCTACAATGATAATCTGAAGCTAGGCTTGCTTTATCACGCCTAAGTAAAGTACATAATTTTTCTGATTAGATGTCAGTTCACTAGATTCCTTACGTATTCGACATTCTAAAAAAGAAAACTGTACTTTTGGGGGAATGTTTTGCCCCGGATCTTCAGGTCTGCCCGAACGCATCAAATATGAGTGAGACACTCAAAAGTATTCAAGCTCCTATCGCCAAAGAGTTGGTCCAATTTGACCGCTACTTTCGTTCAGCCATGAAAAGTGAGGTTGCCTTGCTTGATCGGATCACTCGTTATCTAATCAAACGTAAAGGCAAGCAGATGCGACCTATGCTGGTTTTGTTTAGTGCTCACATCTGTGGCGGCATCAATCCTTCGACTTATCGCGGTGCTGCCTTAGTAGAACTCCTGCATACGGCTACCTTGATCCATGATGATGTAGTAGACGACTCCGCAAAACGTCGAGGTATTTTTTCTCTCAATGCCTTGTGGAAAAATAAGATATCGGTATTGGTAGGTGACTTCTTGCTCTCCCGTGGCCTCTTGATGGCATTGGAAAATGAAGACTATCAGCTACTCAAGATCAATTCCGAAGCGGTCAAAGAAATGAGCGAAGGCGAGTTGTTGCAAATGGACAAAACGCGCAAGCTTAACATAGATGAACCCGTCTATTTGGAGATCATTCGTCAAAAAACGGCCTCTCTTTTTGCCTCTTGCTGCCGTACAGGTGCCGCCAGTGCGACCGCAGATCTTGATCAAATTGAGAAAATGCGCCTCTTTGGTGAGAAGCTCGGGATTGCTTTTCAGATCAAAGACGATCTTTTTGACTATGGTGAGCAAGATGTTGGTAAGCCTCGCGCGATTGACATCAAAGAAAAAAAGATGACCCTGCCGCTGATCCATGTCCTCAATAAGTCTTCGTGGAATGAACGCCGGAAAATCATCAATATCATCCGCAATCATAATACAAACCCCACTAAAGTGCGTCAGGTGATCGATTTTGTCTATGACAATGGCGGGATCGATTACTCGCGTGAGGTGATGTTGGAATATGTTGCCGAAGCTGAAAGTATCCTAAATGGTTTTCCCGATACCCCCGCCCGAACCTCTTTACGAGAATTAATGCATTACGCTGTTACCCGCAAGAAATAATTGCGTCTTAACAGCATCTTCTGGCATCATTTATGTGCCAGAGGCATATCACTCAGCAATTTTGTTGCTGAGAACTCCATTATTTTTTGAGTCGAATATTTGCGATTATCAAATTATAATATTTAGTTTTGCAAAGAATTAATACCTAATCAAATGAAAACAAACTGGTTACACATGCTTGGGATGGTACTCGTCCTAGCATTCGTTGCTGTCGGTTGCGGTGAAGAAACTGCTGCTGATAAAGCAATGGACAAAATGGAAGAAGCCGCTGATAAAGCTGGCGACATGGTTGAAGACGCTGCTGAAGCTACTGGTGAAGCTGTAGAAAATGCAGCCGAAGCAACTGGCGAAGCAATGGAAAACGCTGGTGAAGCAGTTGAAGAAGCTGCCGACAATGCAATGGAAGCGGCTGGTGAAGCTGCTGACGAAGTAAAAGAAGCAGTAGAAGACGCCACTGATGGCGGCGGCAACTAATTCCGTTTACTAGAAAATGATTTCCGGCTAGCTCTGCTAGCCGGATTTTTTGTTTTTAAGCCCCTACTCTCCCCAAAACTTACATCCTGCCTACTCATTAGGATATTATGTAATATTGTAATTTTAAACGACTGGAATATATTCTGCTTTTGTTTCACCTTGCTGATCTATGAAGCAGCTTTTCCCATTTCAGTCCTCTAATTCTGATTCATCGCCGGCAGGGCTTAGGATCCAACAAGCCAAGTACCGAAACAAATTTCGCGCTGCTGCCCAAAACCGCTACCTCAAAGGCGCAGTATATGGGCTGATTATGTGTTGTATGGGGTTTTACTTCTTCCAAAAAACCGACCTGATCTACAACAATGCCCATCATCATATAGAGGGTACCATCTACATGGATGCTGACGGCAATCAGCAAAGAGGCCAAAATGAGCAGACTTTGCCCTTTGTCAAACTCAATCTCTACGCAGATTTAAATGACAATCAACATCTCGATGAGCAAGACTTACAATTGGCTAGTTGTTTGACCGATGCTCAAGGAAAATATAATTTTGAGATTGCCCACGGGCGAACGCTCATCGCTAGGATCCGCGATCCCAAACACGAAAAGCAGGTCAATACCGTCAGCGGTAGCGTCAGGGTCGGCCAATCCTTTATCAGCTTAGGCGGAGATGGTGGCGTAAGCAATCTGACGACCTTGACCTTTGACAATATTCAGATTCCTAGCGAGGCAGAAATTCAACATGCATTTTTACGTTTTCGCTCTGCTACCAATAATCATGAGCGACCTGTCTTTTGGCTATTTGGAGAAAAAGCCAACTACCAAGATTCAGATGATCCCTACACTCGTCAGAGCATATTATGGGAATGCGGGAATTGGAAAAAAGATCATCTTTACCAAAGTCCTGATCTCAGCAAAGTGATCGGCAGCTTGATCACAAAAGGTACCCAAAGTATCTCTGTAGTAGTAGAAGGCAATGAAGGCTTCAAAGAGGCCTATTCGAGTGCTGAGCATGCGCCGCAGTTGGTGATCCAGTACAAGATTCCAGACCACGCCTATTTATTGAGCGTCGATCCTTCCTACTCCTCTGCTTATGGCTCAGATCGGAGCTATTCGCTTGCCTTCAAAGACCATCACGATATTAACTTGGCCTATCCAGGAAGCCCGCCCATCTGTCTGGCCCTTACCCAAGATGGACGTATGGCCGCCCTTAACTGGTATTCGGGTATGTATCAGGCTTTCCCGCCAGCGGAACGCCCCAGCATAGAAGCAAAGCAGCTCAATTGGTCGCAATCCCAAGTATTTGGTCTTTTCAAAGGGCAAATTGGCAGGGTAAGCGTTCCCCAAGGGGGCTTTCAAAAAATACGTCTCAAGCATAAGTCGGACATCATCGCTCTAAGTACCCAGACTAGGTCTCCCGCTCTTTGGGCTGTAGACCAACTGGGCTACGTACTCTATGTCGATCCAGTCAAAGAAGAGCTGATCGAGCATCCTATTTCTTTGGTCGCCTTCGCCGAACTCCAAGACAAAGACATCGTCCAATTGACTTATGTCGAAACGACAAAAAAGCTCTACGCTATCCTAACATCTCCCACTCAGGAGCAGCAGTTGTGGTGTATCAATACCCTCGATGGTAGCATCCAATCGCTTGGGTCTGT
>JBCAWW010000761.1:0-3365 GCA_038534415.1 Bacteroidota bacterium
GGCGTCTCGCTTCAAAACGATCCCCAACTCTACTTCCCAATCGGTTTTTTGGCTCTTGCGAGGAATTTGAACGGTATCGTAGGGGCCAGCGATCGTGTTAGTGGATTTCATAAACAAAACTGGCTCTTTGGGCGGTTCTAAGCCAGATTCTTTCGCATGGTCAGAATAGTTTAGTCCTACACAAAGTATCGTACCAGGACGTGCGATAGGTGCCCCCCATCTCACCTCTTGTTTGACCACGGGTAGTTCTGCTTGGCGAAGTAGTTTTTGCAATTCTTCTAAGCCATTGGCTTGAAAAAAGCTGCGGTCCCAATCTTGAAAATGGGCAGAGCAGTCCTTGCGAATACCTTCAATGAGAACACCTGGTTTTTCCTGCCCTTTGGGGCCAAATCGTATCAGTTTCATTATTAATCTTGATCGCTTGAGATTTGAAATTACGCATTCTTATGCGGGAATTGATAGTAAATTTGTAATTATGGCCTTATGAAACGCTACTTCAGCTTAATCCTATTAGGAGGGATCGCCTTAGGGCTCTTATTGCCGATTGATTTAGGCGAAAGTTTGAAGAATATTATCTGGGCAGAGCTATTTGTGATCATTTTGCTTTCCTACTTTCAGATGGACTTGGACTTAGCCCAGTTACGCGCCCAAAGCTGGCGACTGATCGTCTTTTATATCGTTCGTTTTTTGATTTTACCGAGCCTGCTATTTTGGCTCAGCAGGCCATTGGGTGGTTTTTATAGTCAAGGAGTCTTTTTGCTCGCCCTCCTGCCTGTAGGCGTTACTGCCCCGGCTTTGACGGCCTTATTCAAAGGTAAAATGGAGCTCAGTCTGATCCTTTTGATCTTTAGTAGCATGTTGACACCCCTTGTCATGCCGTTTTCATCTCAACTGGTATTGGGCAATGTATTGGAGATCGACGCCTGGGCGATGTTGACTACTTTGGCTTTTACGATTGTATTGCCCTTTATCATTTATCTACCCTTAAGGAAACGGTCCAAGGTTGTGGCTTGGGCTCGCAGGGTCAATACGCCAGTAGTGGTCATCTTGATGTCGGGCTTTGTGATTTTGATTTCGGCTCAAAATCGGGAATTAATTTTTGCTAACCCGATTACTTTGTTGTGGCACGTATTGGTTGCAGCTGGGATTTATGCTTTATTTTATTTGCTGGGTTGGTGGATTTTCCCCTTCGCGGAACGCAGCAATCGTATCAGTTTGAGTTTTGCCTCTGGTGCAAACAACATCGCTTTGGGCTTAGCCGTGGGATATAGCTACTTCTCGCCTGATATTGGTTTTTTCTTTGTGGCCGCTCAATTGGTTTGGACTTTGATGCTAGCTCCTGTGCAGAGGCTAATTGCGACGGAGCGTTCTCCGAAGGAAGAAATAAAGCGCTAATCTCCCAAGCCTCCTCAATATTTCAGACGAGCGTAGCGAGGAGAAATCTCATGACTTTTAAATTATTGAAGAGCTCCAGCTGATACCAATGATAGGGTTTCGCGACTTAGTGAGTACAAAACAAGCACCCGTCTTCTCGAGCTTTTGCGCATCCTTACAACTGCACAAACCTACTCTACTACAAAATCGATGAAGATAAGTCCTCCGCAATCCTTCGATAGAGACAGATCAAACGGTTTCGAAGGCAAAAAAAGGAGGCACTAATTGCGGAACAAAACCCTAATTAGCACTTTAAAAATGACGAAGTTCATCAGCGATTTCTGATCAACTATCCGGAAGCGATATTAATCTCCCAGACGTAAAAATGACTTCTTCCTAATTACCCCCAGCATCTCGTTGAGATTGACAGCTAGGCGTTTGCCTTCGATGATCAAGGCCTCGGCCTGTCCTTGTAGGCGTTCGAATAGCCAAATCGCGATATCGCCAAGATCGTCCTCAGGCCCAAAGGTGAGGTAGATTTTGACCGACTCCGTAAACCCAATGCTCATCCCTCGATGCGCTGTCTCTACGATCAAATAGGCCCCTGTTTCGGGTATTTTAAAACGTTCTCCTCTTTCTAGCCATCGGAGACGACTCCCAAAAAGATGATATTTCAGATCCTTATTTCGCGTCAGGATTTCGATTTTCATATTGTCAAACGCAAAGACAGCAGTTTCGCCAAACTCGTCCTTGATGCTAATCTTTTGTCCTCCTCCTGCTTCAAAATGGGCTCGAATCTTTTGGCCTAAACTCTCTAAAACTTGAAACTTTTCCTTAGCCATTTCCCGCACTACCTCATCGTCATACTGCTCAAACTTATCTGGGTGAAACTTTGCTCGCAAGCCTTTATGTGTCTTTTCAAACTCTGCTTGTTCCAACTCCTCTAGCGGCTTGCCGTAAAGTGCGATAATCGTTTCTTTTTCTTGGGTGCTAAGCTGCGTAATACTCATACTTCAAAATTAATCAATTTCCACCTCAAGCACTTGGCCATCGCTCAACAATCTAGCTTTAAGGCTTTCATACTCGAGATCTTGGACAGCAATGTCCCGATCTATTGCCATAGCGGCCGCAGTCGCAGCCGATTGTCCCAAAATCATAAATACAGGTTCCATCCGAATAGAGCCATATGCAATGTGAGAAGCAGAAACACAAATTGGTACTAATAGGTTTTGACACTCCTTCCTTTGGGGCACTATGGCGTCATAATCAATCGGATATGGCCCACCCGGATTGATTTGAATATCGCCTTCATTTTTTACAAATCCGTTGCTATCGACATAGCGCTGTACATTATGAGAATCCATATTGTATGACCCCATACCAACCGATTTTGGGGTGGGGATATTGCGTCTAAGGTGGTTTTCATTGACGACTGTTGCGCCTATCATTCGCCTCGCTTCACGCACATAAATCTGATGAGGCCAGTTTTGCCCATCTACAAATTCATCTTTGGCAAGTCCCCATTGGGCCATTTCATTTCGGACATCCTCTGGTACTCTGGGGTCATTGGCGACAAAGTAAAACCAGCCCAGTTGATAGTTTTTATGCTCTGCTAATATGACTTGGCGTTCAGCGTAGCTGGCCTCTGGATAATCATAGTTTTGGCCAATATTATCAGTGCTAAAAGGTCCATGATTGTTGGTGTCTGTTTTGCGATTGGGGATGGGATCAAACTTTCGAAATACATTCCGCCACCCGCTATTCAACACTCGCAGAAACAGCTCATACTGAGTGCTATCATAGGCCTCAGGGCGAGGAAATGGAAGTCTATTTTCAGGTTCTTGCGTTAGACAAAGTCGGTAGCAATAAGCTTGGATACGAGGGTCTCCCCCACCCTCTGGATTAGGAGGCGTCGCGGCTTGGATCCTTGGCAATAGGCCACTCTTGGGGTCTCCAGCTACGAGGTAGGGATCAATACTATCAGGAAATTG
>JBCAWW010000762.1:0-3360 GCA_038534415.1 Bacteroidota bacterium
GAACTGATCGCTAATCCAACAGCCATCTCTCCTACAGAGGCAGTGATCAAGTATGTGACGGGCTATTTGGTGGAGTTATCTCTCAGCGTAGATAATATATTTGTGATAGCGGTGATCTTCGCTTCTTTCAAAATACCGCAGCAATACCAGCACAGGGTGCTGTTTTGGGGGATTTTGGGGGCGATCGTATTCCGTGCTTTGATGATCCTCTTTGGGGTCGTCCTCATCAATCGTTTTAGCTGGACCACTTATATCTTTGGGGCTTTCTTGCTATACACCGCCTTTAGGATGCTGGTGTCCTCAGATGAAGAGGAAGGTTTCCAAAATGCGGGTTTTTACAAATATGTCCGTAAAATCTTCCCGGTTACCCGCACCATAGAAGGAGAGCAGTTTTTTGTGCGCCGCCGCCACATCCTGGCAGGAACGCCACTCTTTTTGGCCTTATTAGTGATAGAAGGTACGGATATCCTCTTTGCCTTAGATAGTATACCAGCAGTCTTAGCCATCACCACTGATCCTTTTTTGGTGTTTAGTTCCAATATTCTCGCTATCCTCGGTCTACGTTCGATGTATTTCTTCATTGCCAATATGTTGGAGAAGTTTCATTACATCAAATATAGCTTGGTCGTGAATTTGGGTTATGTGGGGGTCAAACTTGTCCTCGTACAACATTTTCATTTCCCCGAATGGCTCTCTCTCAGCATCATTGGCTTGTCGCTGGCAGCAGGGGTGCTGTATTCAATCTTTTTTAGCGATGATGACGAAGCCGTCTCTGAGGCAGAACTAAGCGTTCCGCAAGGCGGTACCGAAACCACTCCTCCTCCTAAGCCGATCATCGAAACTGAGCCTAAACTCAGTCAAAAATAATTATCCTCTTTCTCGCAATCCTTTATGGTTTTGACTCCACCCAATATTTTGGGGCAGGCTACCGCATCGATGAGCAGAGACAAAGCAAGTCCATGACGCTGAGGGGAAGCGTTCCACGAGTGGTAAAACAAAAAATAAAGAAGTCAGCTAGAGAGGAGCCCAGTGAGCTAGTCCTCTCTTCTAATGACGATACCTAGCTCTGTCGCATTCCAATCATCGCGATTGGGTGCCGAGAAAGAAGAGTCAAACATCAAGTTACGAGACTTGGTCATATCTTTATCGCCGATCGAACGTGTGACTTGAGGGAGATTGAGGGCAGTTTGCTCCATCAGGCTCGCATCGAAATCTTGCGTACTATAAACCAACTTAAAAAAGCTTTGCACTTCTTTTTTGCCGATTTGGTAGACTGCGTCGGGGACCGCTCCGCGGAACGCTGCCCCTTCTAAGGCCCAAGCCTCTTCACCATTTTTGAGTCGCATCCCTTTGTTGTGAAGGAGACCGGCATTGATCTCAAACTCAGGCGACATATACAAAAAAGCGCAATAAAGCTCCATACCACTAGTATTGACGACCTTCACTCTAAAGCGAGGGTAGGCATTGGCTCCGTCTGATTCGTGGTAGCTAAAGGTATAATCACCATCAGGAGGCAGCATTGGGCTGTCGTCGTTGACGGGACAAACTTCGATTCTGACTGCGTTTTGGTGGATGCCACTGCTTGGATTGTTCAAGGCTAGTGTGCGTTCCCACTTGGCAATATGTTCGAGATAGCCAATTACTTTTTCGGCTCCCTCGGGAGTAAAGCCTTGGACCTGCTCCACCATCGGCTGGCTGTCTGCATCCGCGCCTCTAATGATAACATATTCATTTTTATCATTGGCGAGCAGGTGGTACTCTGCCTCGTTGCGACTGACCTCTTCGATAAATACAGAGGCTTCTCTATTAGCGGCCAAGGCCGTTCTTGCGAGCTCAACTGCGGCATCATTGCCTCGGAAGCAAACCTTGAGGCCTCTGACCGGCATATCGTGGATACGGACACGGTAGACTTGACTATTGTCAAGAAAGAGTTCCCCTTCCAATCGCACTACCGAAGATTGCGCTTTCACACTGCTGATAGTGGCTTGGCCCAAGGCATTGGTCGCATCGTCCATTTCCTGATCTGATGCATCTTGGGCAAATACGTTTAGGACTGTTTTTTCGCCAGTTGCAGTATTGCCTGTGATCATACCATGCACGCTTCCGGCATCGATGGTCCAACCGATGTCGCGATTGTATTCTAGGCTATAGTATTGATTGTCTATTTTGACGGCTCCGTTGAGGAATTCTAGTTGGTCGTCGCCAGAACTAAAGACACTCATCTGAGGGTCTTGCTCAAAAGTACGCTGACGCACTAAGCTTTTGACTCGGCGCATGACATCATGATAAGTCATGGGACCGAGAGCATTTTCGAGTACTTCTAAGAGTGAGAAGGTAAATACCCCCCTTGGTGAACCCCCTAGATGGGTTTCCTTGGCCAGCTGGCTACTATGGGTGGCTGCAAGGTGTACGTGCCGCGTTTTGGGCACTACGATTCTTGCGCCTTCTTCTACCTCAAGTGTAGAGCGAGAGGACTGTTCCTCCAAGATATTGTGAGGGAGGATATAAGAATCTAGGTCTCGAGTTGCTTCATAGTTGGGAGATTGGCGCACCTTGACATCATTAGCGGTCAAGCCAACGCTTCGGGTGTTTTCGCCAGAGTTACAGCAATCTGTAACTACTAAGATGTGAGGATTTTTTTGCCCTACTGAGCTGAGTAGGGTCGCCATTTCCTTGTCTGCGAGGTCCATGCCATCAAACTGACGGCTATCATAACAGACAAAGGTCTCATTCATATTGTCAGCCTCGATATGTCTAAATACTTCATGAGAAGGCTCTTGCGAACCATGACCGCTATAATAAAATACCGCTATGTCTCCTTCACCGGCTTGGGTAAGATGGGTCTCAAACTTTTGAACGATATTGAAGCGGGTTGCTTGATCGTTTTCAAGAATGATGGGTTGGAAATCTAAATTATTGCGCTGAGCTCGTTTGCGAAGAAATTCGGCAAAAGCGCGCATATCGTTTACACATCCATCTAATGGAGGGACCGGAGCTTGATATTTATCAATTCCGACAAGGAGGGCGTAGATCGTACTCATATAAGGATAGTTTCGTGGCTTGTTGTCCTATCCAAATACGCAAAACGCTACGATTATTACAAATATTCCCGTGCTTCGAATTAGTCAAGCCAAAAGCGCATGGTGACGCCACCATTATTGCCCGAAAATCCTTTGCCACCCCAGAGTTCATACATAGGTTTGATATCAAAGGCTAGACTCGCGTCTATACTGGGAAGACCAAACTCTATTCCGAGCATAGCGTCTATACCTCCGACTTCGTAGGAATCGCGCTCGGTGATCAAGAGATTGTTATAGCCTATATGAGCTCCACCACCAAAGTATAGGTAGGTGTCAGTTT
>JBCAWW010000763.1:0-3357 GCA_038534415.1 Bacteroidota bacterium
TGTCGAATCAGGTTTTGTCCTGCTTAAACTTTCAGAATCAAAATAAATGGAACTCTATACCCGCGAGCAATGCGCTCAATTTGCCGATCAAAACTTTGCTTTTATTCAAGTAGAGATGGAGGATCGGGTCATGCGTTTGACTTTAGATCGTGTGCATAAAAAAAATGCCCTCCATCCCCAGATGGTCAACGAAATCGCTTACGCCTTCAATGTGGCCTACCGCCGAGAGGATGTCTGGATGTTGCTGATTCAGGCCAATGGCCCCGTTTTTTGTGCGGGTGCTGATCTCAAAGCCTTTGCGGGTATGGTCGAACCCAATGATTCTAGCGTTCCGCAGCCAGCGGGAGAAATCCTGATTGGTCAACTCTTCAGAGAACTGCGTAAACCTATTATTTGCAAGGTCGCTGGCAATGTATATGCCGGTGGTTTCTTGTTTTTGGCTGGCGCTCATATCGTGCTGGCCCAGGATGATATCAAACTTGCTTTGCCCGAGGTAAAGAGAGGTTTGTTTCCCTTCCAAGTGATGGCTTCCCTTTTGCAAGTGATGCCGGCCCGCAAAGTATTGGACTGGTGTCTGAGAGGGTATGATTTGCCAGTCCGCGAGGCGGAACGCTTCGGTCTTGTCAGCGAAAGCTGTAAGGCGGAGGAACTCGATAATAGAATTGCCCAAATCCTCAATGAACTACGCCAAAATAGTCCCAAAGCGATCAGTATGGGGCTAGAAGCATATGATCATATCCGTCCCAGTGAAGGGGAACATCAATATCTCATCGATATGTTTCGCCAAACGATCATGAGCGCCGACGGCCAAGAAGGCATCAAAGCCTTCAGAGAAAAACGAAATCCAGTTTGGACGGGCAAATAATCTCTGTGCCTTTGTGTCTCCGTATTCACCTCCTGAAACTTTACTCCAATTATGAAAAAACTCATCTTATCCGCGGCATTAACTGGAGCAGCTACCAATCGCTCTCATTGCCCATATATACCCTATACCCCCGTCGAATTGGGAGAAGAAGCCAAGCGGGCTGTCGATGCGGGAGCAAGTATCGTCCATATCCACGCCCGTGAAGAAGAGGGGATGCCCTCTTGGCGCTTAGAAGTCTTTGAGCAAATCCATGAGGAAGTGCGGAAGCGTTGCCCGGAGGTCATCATCAATTACTCGACTGGCGCTATCGGGATTCCGAACGAAGACCGCATCCGGCATGTGAGGGCCCTAAAACCAGACATGGCCGCCTTCAATATGGGTTCGATGAACTATGCCATCTACTCCAAAAAGGCCAAGCAATTTTACTGGAATGCCGTCTTTGAAAATTCATTTGATAGCATGCAGTATTTTTTGGAGGCGATGGTGGAGGCAGGTACTACCCCCGAAATGGAATGCTTTGATACGGGGCATATCCGCAATGCCGTGCCACTTAGAGATATGGGCAAACTACCCCAAAATGCTTGCTATAGCTTAGTAATGGGCGTTTTAGGAGGTATCCCAGCTAGTACAGAAAATCTGATTCATCAAATCAAGCAGGTGCCTGATGGCGTTTTTTGGCAGGTGATTGGGATCAGTCGTAAGCAATGGCAATTAGCCGCTGTGGCTTGTACGATGGGTGGCAATTTTAGAGTGGGGCTTGAGGACAATTTCTACCTCCCCAATGGCGAAATGGCGAAATCCAATGGCGAATGTGTGGAATGGGGGGTGAAGCTAGCGAATATGATGGGCCGCGAAATCGCGAGCATAGCAGAAACTAGAACCATGCTCAATATTCCTAAGCGGGATTAGCTTAGATTTGTGCTCCTTTTTTCAAAATGTAGAATTCGATTTTATATCAATATGTTTTCATCAACTCTTTTTCAAGATCAAGTAGCTTTAGTTACGGGCGGTCGTAGCGGGATTGGTTATGCCATCGCAGAAATGATGCAATCACTGGGAGCCAAAGTGATAATCTGCTCTCGCAAAGAAGCCCCTTTAGCCAAAGCCGCTGAAAGCTTGGGGTGTGCGTATAAGGCTTGCGATATCCGTCAAAGTGAGCAGATTGAGGCTTTGGCTGCTTTTATCAAAGAAAAATTTGGCCGCTTAGATATCCTGATCAACAATGCCGGTGGACAATTTCCGGCGCTCGCAGAAATGATCAATGACAAAGGCTGGAATGCGGTCATCAACAACAATCTCAACGGGACCTTTTTCATGATTCGTGAGATGGGTAAGGCCTTTTTTATGCCGCAAAAGTCAGGGGCGATCGTCAACATTATCGCAGATATATATACAGGTTTTCCCGGCATGGTGCATACCGGCGCGGCACGGGCAGGCGTAGAAAATATCACCAAAACCCTAGCCGTCGAGTGGAGTGAATACCAAATGAGAATCAATTGTGTCGCTCCGGGCATCATCGAATCATCTGGCTTAGAAAATTATCCTCCTCCAATTCAGGAAATGTTTAATCAGGCGCGAGAAAGCATTCCTGCAAGACGATTTGGGACAGTAACGGAAGTAGCCAATGCAGTATGCTTCCTCGCGAGTCCCTTGGCGAGTTATATCAATGGGACTACCCTATACGTAGACGGGGCAAAACATCTTCATTACGAGAGTATGGGATTGCCCAAAGTGATCAAATCCTTTTTGGGATAGTGGAGGGATTGGGGGGCACTCTATAAAATTCTTTAGTTTAATGATTGTTTGTTAATCTCCATTTGGTAATACTATAAGCTGACTACTACTATACTATTCCCTATGAAACTACTCGACCCCAAACCGCTACCTTTTGATTTTGAGCAATGGCAGCAACAGCCATTTGCAAAGAGATGTCAAATGCTTTGTGAGGCTTGGGCCTTGCAAGGTTATGGCTCGCCTCCTTCGGTATATATTTTTTACGTTTTGAAGATGGGCCTATATATCGGGCTGTGGCTGTTTTTTTGCTCGTTTTCAACGGAACTCGGTTCTCCCTCCGAAATTGGAAGTTGGTGGTTTGCCTCTGAGGCTCTGCTAAAAGCGGTGCTCTGGAGTATTATGTTTGAAGGCATGGGATTAGGCTCAGGCAGTGGTCCTTTGACGGGGAAGTATTTTCCTCCGGTTTCGGCTGTGGCGCATTTTGTCCGTCCCGGAACGATCAAACTGCCGCTATTGCCTAAGGCACCTTTGATAGGAGGAGACAAACGTAATATCATCGATGTACTCCTTTACCTTGCTCACCTAGGATTTTTGATTAGAGCCTTGATCGCTCCTGAACTTACGCCTGAATTGCTACTTCCAAACGTAATTCTGTTGCCATTGCTGGGAGTCTTGGATAGGTCGATTTTTCTAGCAGCAAGAGCCGAACATTATTTTGTGGCGCTGCTTTGCTTTATGTTTCCAGAAGACTCACTTGC
>JBCAWW010000764.1:0-3355 GCA_038534415.1 Bacteroidota bacterium
ACAACATCTTCATTTATGGTGAATTCATGGGTGATATGGATGTAGATCCTAGTGAAGCCAATGTCGAAATAAAAAATAAAGGCTACCGGGATGTTGTATTGCTTTCCTATTCTCCTGAAGGCAATTTGAATTGGGAGACCCACTTCGGTAGCAGTAGCAATGAATTTCCCACTAGCATGAGCCTCGATCATCATGGGAGGGTGCATATAGTCGGATCTTTTCTATACACTTTTCAAGTGCCGGTAGCAGGGGAGAACTTCCTGCTTAGACAAAAGGGCTTATCAACCATGTTTTGGGCATGTGTAGATCAAAAGGGGGAAATTAAATGGATAAAAAATGCAGGTGGTTCTGGATTTGCCAATGGCGGCTTTTTGAAATTGGCACCGGATAGTAGTTTCTGGCTATTGACTTCTTTTACAAGGCAGGTTGACTTTGCCTTTGAAGGGACAAGCAATAGCCTGACTAGCACGAATGAAGATGCGCCTGATTTCGTTTTGGCTCATTATGATTCAGGCCAAAATCTCTTACAAACTCGCCAATTCCGCGGCGAAAGCTATGCAGAGATAAATGACTTTAATTTGACTCGAGATGGTCGCATCTATTTGAGTGGTAACTTTCGAGCAAATCTGGATTTAGACTGGACTCCTGAACCTATTTCGCTCAAAGCAGATACCCTATGGGACGGCTTTGTCATGGGTTTAAGACCAGAAGACCAAACTATTTTTTGGCTCAAACAGCTAAAAGGGCCAGACGGGGAGAGCATCAATGCTGTCCGTGAAGATCGAGCCGGCAATATCTATCTGGGCGGTTCTTATATGGCAAATTCTACTTTTGATCCCAAAGGCATCAAATTGACGCTAGAAAATGATGGTTTTTATGACGCACTCTTGATGCGTTTTGCCGCAGTAGTACCGCAGGAAAAACCGAATAAAAAGTCCTCAAGAAAGAAGAAAAAGAGAAGATAATATTTAACGAATATGAAAACTCACGATACCCTAGACCCCGGTATTTATGTAGCCTCCGGCGAACGCTATGACTCCATGAAGTATCGTCGCTGTGGCCGTAGCGGCCTGTTATTGCCGATGATCTCTCTTGGCCTCTGGCATAATTTCGGTCATCAGGATGATTTTCACGCTTCGCGCATGATCCTGCGCAAAGCCTTTGATATGGGGATCACCCATTTTGATCTTGCCAATAACTATGGGCCTCCCTTCGGCGCGGCCGAAGAAACCTTTGGACGCATCTTTGCCAAAGATTTTAAAGCCTATCGTGATGAGATGATCATCTCTAGCAAAGCAGGCTGGGATATGTGGCCCGGACCCTATGGCAACTTTGGCTCGCGCAAATACTTGATTGCTAGCCTAGATCAAAGCCTCAAACGTATGGGCTTGGACTATGTCGATATCTTTTATCATCACCGTCCTGACCCTGATACCCCACTCGAAGAAACCATGGGAGCTTTAGATCATATCGTGCGCCAAGGTAAAGCACTCTATGTTGGTATCTCACAATACAGCGCTGAGGATACCGCCAAAGCTGCCAATATGCTGCGTGAAATGGGAACGCCACTTTTGATTCATCAGCCACGCTACAGTATGATGGATCGCTGGGTTGAAAAAGGATTACTGGATGAACTAGAAAAGCAGGGCACTGGCGCTATTGCCTTCTCCCCATTAGAACAAGGCGTTTTGACCAGTAAGTACCTCAAAGGTATGCCTGCTGATTCTCGTGCCGTCAAAGATGGGCGTTACCTCAAGCCTGATAGTATTAGCGATGCTACTATCGAGAAGGTCCGTAAACTCAATGAAATTGCCCAAAGTAGAGGACAAAGCATGGCGCAAATGGCGATTGCTTGGTTGCTCAAGGATGAGCGCATTACCACCATCTTGGTCGGAGTCAGCCGGATGTCTCAATTGATTGATAACGTAGGCTCACTTGATAATCTAGAATTTAGTCGGGATGAATTGATCGTGATTGAGGAGATCCTAGACAACGCCTAAATCATAGGCTATTGTTCTAATGGATTATAGATGAAGGTGAGCATCATCAAAAATGAAATGCCCAACAAGACCATCGCAATCTGTAAAAAGATTGGATATTTATCCTCCGTTTTACGGAATGTGGTGGCTTGGATGGGGCGTTTTTCTAGCTGAGAAATCTCTGCAAATACTTCGGCTAATCGTTCAGCTTGCTGGGCCCTAAAATAAGCACCTCCCGTCTGATAGGCGATCTCTCGTAAACTGCTCTCGTCCAGTTCGGTGCCCTTGTCTACCACTTTGCTCGAGCCTACCCCAATACAATATATCCTGATATCAAACTCTTTGGCGAGTTTGGATGCTGTGATGGGATCTATTTGCCCGCGATTGTTGGCGCCATCAGTCAGCAAAATCATAATCTTGCTTGGGGTCTCGCTTTCACGCAGGCGGTTGATCCCTACGGCTATGGCAGAGCCAATCGCGGTTCCCTGTCGGCGAATAATCCCCCCTTTCACCTCGCTAATCATGGTTTGGAGCAGATCGTGATCTAGGGTCAAGGGTGCGTAGGCTGAGGCGTTTTCGGCAAATAATACCACCCCGATTTGATCGTCAGGCCTATCTGAAACAAAACTTACGGCTGTCTCTTTGGCTACCTCTAGGCGATTGGGAAAGAAATCACTGTTTTCCATGCTACTACTGGTATCTAGTAGCAACATGATGTCAATGCCTTCTGCCGTACGGGTTTGCACTTCTTCTGCACTTTGGGGGCGGGCTACAGCCACGATCATCAGCGCTAGAGAAAATAATTGTAGGCCCCGTGGCAAAACTCGCAGTATGTTCATACTGAAAGCAGGCTTCTTGAGCTTGGTAGGATCATAGCTAAGACGAATCACCAAGCGCTGCTTTTGGAAATAGCGATAATACCAAAACAGAAAGCCCGGAATCAGAAGCAACAAAAAGAGTGCTTCAGGATTCGCAAATAAATCGATATGAAAAAGTCGTTCCAACACCTACAAAAAACGAGTTTTTTGTAGCCCAAAGCAAGCTAAATCTTGTCGGTTGAGTGCTTAGAATGAACCGTTTGGCGAGTAAATACAAAAAGGGCTCTTCCAATTGGAAAAGCCCTCATAAATTTTTGGGTCGAAAAACGCTTAAACTAGCTTGCTAAGCGCAGCCATGACATCATCATAATCTGGCTCCTGAGCAATCTCAGGTACTAGTTGAGAATAGCGTACAACATTTTCCTTGTCGACGATAAATACCGCACGAGCCGAAAGGCCTTTCATTGGGCCACTCAGGATTTCAGTGTTGAACGCTATTCTCAACTAGTACCTGAGATTGCTCAGGAGCCAGATTATGATGATGTCATGGCTGCGCTT
>JBCAWW010000765.1:0-3353 GCA_038534415.1 Bacteroidota bacterium
CCAGCGCCAAATTCGATCAATTGAAAATCATTGCCATCTGGAGCAAATTGTTCTAGCAGCTCCGCGCGATAATTTTCAAAGATTTCGTATTCGGCGTCGGTAAGATAATAGGACTCCATCCGCATGATCTGCCGGAAGAGTTCGCTGCCCTTTGCGTCATAAAAATAGCGAGACGAGAGCCGCTTTGGATATTGGCTAAGGCCTTCATGTATATGCTGCGCAAATACTGAAGTCTGAGTTTGAGTGGACATTATGATTGTTTGTTGTTATAGAGTTTCAGCCAAGCGCAATCCTGTATAGTGCCATCGCATTTCGGCTTGGAAAAAATTGCGATAGGTAGGTCGGATATGGTCCCGGGGCGTAGCACAGGAGCCGCCTTTTAAAACCATCTGATTGACCATGAACTTACCATTGTACTCTCCTAGTGTGCCCTCTGGCGCTTCGTAGCGAGGGTAGGGGAGGTAGGCACTTTGCGTCCACTCCCAACAATCGCCATAAAACTGAAAGTCTTTGCCTTGGCGAGCAAGGGGGCGATACTGCTCTGTATCAACCAAATTTGCGATAGCGGGTATCTCTGGAGCATAATGCAAACAGGCTGCTTCCCATTCAAATTCGGTGGGGAGCCGGAGCCCCTTCCACTTGGCAAAGGCCTGCGCCTCATAATAGCTGATATGCGTAACCGGAGCATTGAGGTCTAAGGGGTGCATACCTTGCATGCTAAATTGCTGCCATTGACCATCGACTTTGAACCAGTACATGGGACTGTCGATTTGGTTTTCCTTGACCCAGCGCCAGCCCTCTTCTAACCAATGCTGATATTGGCTATATGCACCCGCTTCCACAAATGCGAGATACTCTGCATTGGTGATCAACCGATCCATGATGCGATAAGGCTCGAGAAAAACGCGATGCTTCCCACCTTCATTGTCAAAGTGAAAGCCTTGGCCATCATGTCCGACTTCATATACGCCTTCTTCCATCTCTAACCAATCGAGACTGAGCGTTCCAGCATGGGCCTCTATCTGCGCTCCCTCTTTGTAAGTCGGAAAGAGTGGATTGTGGCCTAGGATATATTGGATATCATAAAACAATAGCTCTTGATGCTGTTGCTCATGGTGGAGACCAATTTGTACGATGTAGGCAATCTCATCAGTGATTTCGATAGTAGCGAGCAAGCGTTCGACATGGCGATCCACATACTCACGATAGGCATAGACCTTGTCTACCGTAGGCCGAGTCAAATTGCCTCGATCTGAGCGTTGCACCCGCTCGCCTGCACCTTCATAGTAACTATTGAAAACATAGGCATAGCGAGGATGAAAGAGCTCATAGCCTTCCATGTATGCTTGCAAAAGGAAGGTTTCAAAAAACCAAGTGGTATGCCCCAGGTGCCATTTAGGCGGGCTGACAAATACCACGGGTTGAGCTACATAATCTTCCTTTTGTAGAGGGGCACAAATGTGTTTGGACTGTGCCCTAACGCGCTGAAAATCAGCAATAAGTTGAGTGTGTGATTCCTTAGTAATGGTGATCATGGGTTCTTATTCGATTCCTAATTCTGTTCTTAGATGGCTGTCAGCCAAATCATGTTGACTCCAATACGGACTCATAAGGGTTTTCATACGCTTGGCTACAGTGCTAAGCTCAGATCCATTAAATGGATTTTGGGAACTTTCTTTCCAACCAGCAATGCGATAGGGAGAGGCCGATTCATACACAACGCTTAGGCTTCGTTTAATATCGTTAAATTCCACGGTGTAAACCATTAATTCTGGGCCTTCAAACTCCTGACCGGTATATGCTTCTCTACTTGCCTTTGCTTTTTGGGCCTGCATGGGCTTATGCAGCAAGCGAGTATAGCTAGCTGATGGATAAAGCTCAATATTGCCTGTCGGGAGTCCTTCGGGATCAATGCGCAGTAGATTCATGATCTCATCTTCTAGCAATAAGGCTGAAGAAAGGCTGAAGTTTTGATCTCCTTCTTGCTCGAAATAAGAGCGCACTTCTACTGCATAGCCTTTGTCTTTGCGATTGAGCTGCATAAAACTCTGCCCGCACCAATCCTGAGCGGAAAAAGTAACTTTTAAGGCATGCGGATACTTACGAGTGTCCACCGGATTGAATACCGAAGTCATCAAAGCATAATCATAAATCCCAGTGGTGAATTTTCGTAAATGATTGGTTTTGAGAATTTTGGTTGACTTGTCGCTACGGTAAGATTCGTTTTTTACTTGCTTGTCGGTGAGGAAGTCTTCGGTTACAAAGACCACTACCGCATAGCCTGGATGTATTTCACCATAGCGAGATTGTTGCAGCTCGTAGCTGTTGAGCTCTGCCTTTCCCTGATACCAATAAGGATCGATATCTCCTCCGCTTCTGTTGGAGGTAGTTAGGGCGGGTATATCACGCTGCGCGGAACGCTGCTCCTGCTCCTGCGGTTGACAAGCTGTAATCAGGAGGCCCAAACTGAGCGCCCATAATGTGAATTTATACATATTTTTTATTGGACTACTTCTACTCCCTTCCAAAAAGCTACATAGCCTTCTATGTGCTTGGCTGCTTCCTTAGTCGTAGGGTAAAACCAAGCCGCATTTTGATTGATGCTACCTTCTACATCTACGTGATAGTAAGATGCTTGGCCTTTCCAAGGACAGACTGATTGGTGATCACTTTCTCTAAAAAAGTCTTTCTTTACAGAATCTATCGGGAAATAGTGGTTTCCTTCTACAATTTTGGTTTGATCGCTCTCGGCGATGACCTGATTATTCCAAATCGCTTTCATATGTCAGTTCTTATATTAATTGTACAATTTATTTTACCTTAGTTCTCTCTTAAATGTTTTCGTATCGGGCAATCTGAATATGATTAATTACAATACTAAAAATTGGTTTGAAGCCATCAGGCATTTCCGCAGGAGTTATGTCATCCGCCGTACGGTCCGTATGGTTTTTGTCGTCGGACTCTTTACGACTTTTTTGGCTGTATTGGACTGGATGTTCCATAATCATCCCGAGATGGTACCGCTTGAGCTCAGTATCGAGATCGAAACTTCTGTCTTTACCCTCCTGGGGGTTTTTCTTTCCCTTTTGTTGGTGTTCCGCACCAACTCTGCCTATGATCGCTGGTGGGAGGGCCGCAAGCAGTGGGGCGCGCTGATCAATCATACCCGTGGGCTTGCTGTCCTGATCAATGGTATGACCCGCAAAGAGGATATTGCCAACCGACATTTTTTCGCTCGCTCTATTTCGGCCTATGTTTTGGCCCTCAGTGATCATTTGCGCAACAACTCTAATCATGATCTCATTCTACGATATTCTGACGAACAAATTGATGAGTTACGTCATCTCGCCCAT
>JBCAWW010000766.1:0-3349 GCA_038534415.1 Bacteroidota bacterium
ATCGCCATATCATCGGCATTATCATTATCTACATAGGTGCCCCCTAGCAAGAAATCACCATCTGGCAAAGGTTCTATTGAAGCTATGATAAAACTGGCTAATGGAGGAGTGTTGGAGATATCCACCAATGAAGAACTCACTCGAAAAATTCGGGATTCTTGGGGGCCTACATTAGTAGCAATCAAAAATTCTCCGCCTGGTAAAGGAAGAATTCCTACCCCTTCCTCAGTCAAATTAGCTTCTCCAATCAGTTTTGTATCTTGGAGATTACCGTTGAGATCTGTTTTTAGGAGTAATAGGTTGTTAGGTCCCAGACCAGATTCATCGGCATCGGTTTCCGCTAGAATCAGATAGCCGCTAGTACTTTTGTTCCCATTTTTCAAGATGACAAAATCAATGGCTCGCAGCTGCTGGCCCTGCTGTTGGTATAAGCGCCCTTCTGGCCAGACCATATCCCCATCCTTGCTAACCTTATAAAAGTAGACTGCCGAACGCGCTGCGCCATCCAGAGTCCAAATGCTGGTCCCCAGACACAGTAAACTTTCATCCGCATCATCTTTTTTGACCGCCGCGCTAGTTTCCCGCCGTTCCCTATTCGGGAATTCGTTGGACTTGGTAGGTCTAGCAGGAACCGGGTCAAAGCGTCGGAGTTTCATATCGGTATCGATGGCGGTATCTGATTCTGTACTGAGTACCCAAACGTCATTATTTTCGACCCATAGTGAGCCAGCATTGTCCTGCCATTGCTTTCCCCAGACATAAGATGATAACTCTTTCCCATTTGGATCAAGCGCCACAAGAAGGAGATCTTCGTCTTGGGTAAGATTTACGGTAGTGGAACCTAATATATAGGTATTGCCATTTTGAGCGATTTTGATGTCCAGGGCTTTTTCTTGGCGGTAGCTGCCTAGGAGTTTGATTTTTTCAGCAGGCCGCAAGTCATCTGACTTACAACTAGCAATCCAGAACAAAGCACTGACTAACAAATAAATGTATCCTTGTTTCATGCCTATTTTTTGAGTTTGGGTCGATACAAGGGCACTGTCCAATCGAGCGAAATACCCAGGTTACGGAGGAAAAATGATTCGTCGAGATATCCGTAGGAGAATAAGAGTTCGGGACTGCTACTAGCGGTATATCGATTAGCAATTAGGGCGGTATCATATATGAGATGGGTATACCTAGCTTCCAAACCCAAAAAGGTTTTGCCAATCTTCCAAGAAAGGCCTACGCCCCCGATCAAGCTGAGATTATAGGCCCGCCGTAGGCTGCTATCTGCATTTTGATGAAAGGTCCCGATATTAGCTCCCTGATTGACTGGAGCTCTAGAGGTATCTTCTACTATCGTTTGGCGATTAATCGTATTGATTTGTCCGTTGAGGAGCCTTTGTCCCCCTATACCAATAAAAACATAAGGATTCCAGCGCTGCTCTTGCCCTCTCCCTGGATAGGTAAACCAGCGGTAGCGTAACATCAAGGTCCCTTGCAGATTGGCTAAGGCTTCTTCGTTTTCGAGTTCGATGAAATCAAAGTTTATTGAGGTAGAATCAGGGACTTTTGACAAACTTTGCACTTTTGTCTGACGGGTCCAGCGATATTGTTGGAAAGCTGCCTCCAGTCCTAATTCCAGTCCCGAAAACAAACGAAAGCTTAGCTCTGTCCCGAGGAATAGGCTTGGGTTTATCCCTTGTTGCACGATTTCTGTCTTCTGCCCAATCCCATCTTCGCCTAGGGTTGATTGGAAGTTAATATCGGTTAAATGTCCCCCTACTCTAGTACTCCAGTAAGCGAACGGTCGAGTCCGTATCTCCCCGTATAGATATAACATATCCATTTCGCCGACAGGAACCTGATATTCCGGTTCAAGACTTAATAGCTCAATCATATTGTGTTGTGCAGGTGTCTTGAGGTCTAATACCAGATAGGCCCTAGTTAAGAGACTCAGTGCGCTTATTCGATCCTCTTTATCAAGCCCCTTTCGGCCTACACAAGCTTCCAATAAGCCCACTACCTGGCGCATTTTGCCAGCTTGATAAGCATCTTCGGCAGCCTGCAACCTGGCAGTACAGCTTTCTCCTTGGGCCCCTACTTCGTAGAACGTTAGTAAGAGGCTTAGAATCCCCACTATTCGCAGCATTCTACCTTGGCTACGGTATGTTTTCTTGCAAAGCATGTCTAACAATTATCTATTGTTGATTGGATCCACCCCTTCCAGATATTTGTCCCAGTCGATGGAATCCCGTAAAAACACCTCCGGAATCACAGCATTTTGGGCCTTTAGTTCGTCAAACAACCCCTCTAGTTGCGTAGTCCATTTGTAAATACTTCCACGAGCCGTACCCACCCATAGCGCCTTACTATCAGGCTGAAACTGTAAAGTCTGAATACGATCATCATGCTCGTTTAGACTGACTGGCAAAGCGTTCCAGGAACTGGTCTGCCTGATCTGCACTCGCCGATCCCAACCACCTGAAGCGAGGAAACGACTGTCAGGACTAAAGGCCAATTGAGCAATTGGACTACTATGAGCCAGGACAACACTAATGGGGCCATTTGCTAAATTAGTAAGCTGGAATATACGCAAGACCCCACGCTGATCTCCAATTGCTAAGAAGCGTTGATCACGACTTATTGCCATGCTCGCAGGCCTACCACCCTTAAGCTGAATAATTTCTTTAGCCTCCCCTTTTGCAGAGAGATGTAGGATTTTGCCATCACGAAGAAAAAGATAACATTGGTTTGGCTCAACTAGCGGCACAATGCCCATAATGGCACTCTCTGTTTCTAGCAGGGTATCAACACTTTTTGAGGCAGGGTCGTAGCGTAAAACATAGCCATCCTCTCCTCCTGTAAGCAAGATGTTTTGCTGATGCTTGGCCACGAAAGCATATATCGCTGATTGATGTAGCTCAAATGCAGGAGAAAGTGCCTTTAAATTATCAGCCCGGAATGCCTGAATTTGTCCTTTCTCACTGGAAACCCAATATTCATGATTTAGAATAGCAGCAGCACGGAAAAGCTCCTCGCTACCGAATTGTAACTCCTCCTTTTCGGTCAAAGAAAGTTGGAAATCGTAAGATTGATTGACTTCCCATTGTTTGATTTCGCCATCACTACCCGTACTTATCAAGGTCAAGGGATCAATTTTCGAAAACAGCAAGGATCGTATCGCGCCCAGATGTTGCTGTTTTTGCACATTTTGCACCTCTAAAGCAGTGTATAATGCTTGATAGATTGCCGGATCAAAGGGGAGACCCGCATTTTGTTCATTAAAAAGGTATGCCTGCTCTGCAATCAATGCCCGCTCTTGAAATTCAAAATCCTCAGGAGCGGGAGATCGGAAGCACAC
>JBCAWW010000767.1:0-3336 GCA_038534415.1 Bacteroidota bacterium
AATCACATCGGCAAAGGCCTGTATCTGCGAAATAGCTTGTATATCCTCACTCTCAAAATTGGTCGCATAGCCAATTTTCTTGATTTCTTTAAACCCAAAGTTCTCAGGCACCACCACTACGGGAAAGTCAGCTCTTTGGATGACGTTGGTAGCCGTAGTGCCGAGTATCTTCTGCGCAAAGATATTACCGCCTCGCATCCCCATTACGATTATGTCAGGTTCAATTTCTCGGCTGAGATACAAGACTTGCTCTGCCGGAGGCCCCATCAATATCTTAAACTCTAGATCAATTTTATCTAAAATATGAGCAGGTATTTCTCGGCTTAGGCTTTGGAAATAATCCATCGCCACTGTCTCCTGATTATCAATCAGCGCTTGTTGCATACTGATTGGCACAAAAGGGTCCAGTTCACCAGCAGAGTAGGCGTGTAAGAGCACAATTCTTGCCCCGAAGGGTTCTGCCAAACGCACTGCATATTGGAAGGCGTTTTTTGAAGCAGGCGAAAAATCTACTGCGACAAGAATTGTGTTCAAATTGAAATTGCTAAGCATAATTTATGCATGGAGGGCTAATAGTGGTAAATCGGCATATAACAACATAGATCGAGTGAAGCTGGGAGCGAAAAAGCGTTCAAAAAGACTACGATTTCGGGTATTCATCACCAATACATCCACTCTCATTTGGCTGATGATATCTTGCAAACCATGTAGGAGGTCCACATTATCGACCATATGAAAACTGATTGATGCATCTTCGCGACTATTGTATGTTGCTCTAAATTCTTCTAATTCAATATCCTCCCAATCGCTATGCTCAGTGCTTATATGCACACAGCTCAAAGGAGCTTTTAGTTGTTCGGATAGTTCGAGGAGATAGTCGACTATTTTTTGGTCGCTACTCGCGAACGCCATCGCATATAACAATTGATCGATGGGGCGGAAGCTGGCTTCGGCCGGAACCGCCAAGACGGGACAAAGTGCTTTCTCGATCACGCTCGCAGCGATACTTCCCAAAGGTTTACTATCGTGGCTGGCAGCGCCTTGCGTCCCCATTACGATCAGGTCGGCGCCTATTTCTTGACTGAGTTGGAGAATATTATTTGCGGGTTCTCCTTGCACTAAAAGCGAGCTGATATTTAACTCATCGGGGCCAGCTCTTAATGCCGCCGCCTTTTTATACCCCTCAAAAGCACGCTTGTACTGAGTTTTCCTTTCTTCGGTTTTTATTTCATCATGGATATGGACAAGCACAATCTCTGCCCCGAGCCTAGCGCCTATATCAAGCGCATACATAAAAGCGTTGCGCGAAGCCTCAGAAAAATCCGTCGGAATCAATATCGTCTCTATCTTTTCTGGTAATCGATAGACTTTGGGCTGGGGTTTCATATCGCTGAGTGTAGGCATAATCATACATTTTTGAGAAAAGGGAGGAGCACAAACGTACCCCTCCATCAACAGAACTATGCTTCGGAAATCAAGAGGGATTTCCTTTACGATTTCAAATTAGCTTGATAGGGAGCATCCTTGCGATGACCCTAGATAAAGGAGGGAGTGACTTAAGTCACCCTCTTTGCTGGGAAGGCTTTATTGATTGAGAGTAGCGCTTTTGCTTTTACCGCTGCGCGGAACGCTTATTCTAGGCAAAAAAAATGTTGAGATGTAGGAATCTACACCTCAACAAGTATCTATTTTCAAGCGTTCTGCGAAGCAGAAATAGCCTCAAGACTCAAGCAAGCCTAAAGCTGCTCCCAAAGCCGCCCTTCAGACCAGAGAAGGCCTAAGCGACTTTTGACGACGAGGTTTTCAGCCTTCAAGAGTTTTTGTCTCGCATCGATCAGTTTGAGTTCACGACTATTGAGGACAAAAATGGAGCTTTCACCAGCGTCAAACTTCCGGCGCTCCGCATCCAGCAGTGCTTCATACTGACTGGTCATCCGACGATACAGCTGTCGTTGCTCGCCATATATCTGAAACTGGCGCAGGTACTGAGTTCTTTTGTTGTCCAGCTCCAATAGCTTCTGATCCTGCTTTTGTACGAGCATCTCCTGCTTGATCTTGGTTTGTTGTAAGCCAGCACGCTCTTTGCGGAGAAAAAGCGGGAAGGAGAAGTTTACCCCAAGCTTATAATTGTTGGGATTGATGATCATACCTTCAGGCTCGCCCCCTACCGGAGCTTGTAAAATATTGTATTGTACATCTAGCTGAGGCTTTAGTTGCTCGGCCTTCCAGCGTCTTTCGATTTCGAGGATCTCCCCTTCAAAGCGGAGCATTTGAAACTGAGGGTGCATGGCAGCATCAAATTCGGCCCGCATCTCAGCGAGGATCTCATCGTTCAGCGCAGCTGGCAAATAACTCAAGGCTAATTGAGGCTGGGGCACATCATCTACCCACAAATAGTTGCCCAAAGCTAAGGCCGCTTGTTGAAAATCCAATAAAGCAGACTGCTGCCCCACGATTCGATCTTGGTAGTTGAGAGAGGCCTCTAGCGTATCTACGGCGGCTAGGGCAAAAGCACGATAACTTTCGCGGGTGCCCTCGAGACGGGTCAAGGCTAAATTGGCCGCTTCGTTCCAGATTTGGAGTTTTTGATAGGCCAATTGCCAATCTAACCACGCCATACTCGCATCCAACAGCAAGTCGTTGAGCATATGCTGACGCTCTACTTCACTGAGCAAACGATATTTTTGAGCTTGTTGGAGACTCGCTCTGCGTTGGTCAATAAATAAGCCTTGTCCTACGGGCACGATCACCCCCAGCGAGAGTTGCCCTTCATCGGGAACGTTTCTCTCGGGATTGGTAAAAATTCCCTGATTTTGCTCATAGCCTCCTTTCAAAGCAATACCTGTACGGGTAGGCACTTCAAAACCTGCCTGTAAGTAGCGGTAATAGTCTTTTTCATCAAAGACTTTTTGGTCCCAGCTAGCTTTGAGTTTGGGATCAAATCCACCTTTTGCTTTGCGGATGCCCTGATCTGCCATATCCAGATTGAGGTCTAGTTGGCGAACCACAGGATGATAGACCGCCATCCACTGAAAAAGCTGATCAAGATCTAAAGTTGGCATACTGTCTTGGCGAGATTGACCAAAGACAGAACTAAGGCTAAGCAAAAGGCAAATAATGAAACTCGAGATTCGTATCATCATTTGATATTGGATTTAGACTCTTTCTTTAACTTCTCTTTTTGATAAAACTCTGGTGGGAACTGGTTGAGCTGACGCCAGATTTCATACCACAAGGGGACATCTTGCAGTAGCGCAAAGCTCTTCACTCCAGAGCCCGGGCGAATCAGATTGGGCCAAGGTTCCGCATCAGGATCAGGCATGACGAGGAGACGAT
>JBCAWW010000768.1:0-3334 GCA_038534415.1 Bacteroidota bacterium
AATGGCGAAGTACCGATGGAGGAAAAATTTGGACCGAAACTATTTTTGATCGTTTTGATCATTATGAGGGGTTTTCTTTTAGAAGAGATGGCACTGGTTACAGAAAGCATATTGAAGACACGAGAAATACCAAAGAATGGTGCACCGTAGGATTTGGAGGTTCAAACCACACTTTGGTGCGGAGCCTAAATCATGGCCGGGAATGGGAAGAGCAAATGGGTTGCGGCCTCCTATTTGACCCAAACTCAAGCCCTAGTCCAGATAGCGCAACTTGTTTTTACAATACCAATATGCGCCAGCAATTCAATACTTTTGCTCAAGATGGTAAAGGTCTATTTATTAAGAGCGACTTTTGGCTTTTTCAAGCTGGCACAAACGCTGCTTTTCATAGATTTACCCCCTACCCAGGTTTGAGTGTTTTCGAAAATCGTTATTATTGGGATGGTAGCACATTTTTTGTCCAAAGTGAAGATAGAAGTCAACAGTTCATAAGTACTGATCTCGGCAAAAATTGGACACCCGCCAATTATCCGGAAGCAGCAGGAGGTAAATGGTTTTCTGTTCTGGGCACCCCTCAAATAATCGCGACCAACGGCAATCAGTTTTGTTTAGATGAAGTGGGGGATTTTAGTTTTGACTGTTTTGACCTACCAAACGGAGACCAATTTGCGCCTTTGCCTAGGATATTTGAGCGAGAAAATTTGGATTACTTTCGCATAGAAATCATCGATCAAGATCGTATCTGGACCATTGTAGATGATGGCCTCGTATATTTGAGCCGGCCATAGGTTTACTGCTGCGCAGAACGCTCATCTCGAGATCCTTTGGCTAGCGCTCTAGAAGACTATTCGTTGGGTTTAGAATCTCCCGATTGTCGCCTTGAGCGAAGTCGAAAAATCTTCTGTCTATGTACTGCTTCGCAGAACGCTTTTTGGGAGACGCAAAATGTTGCGTCTCTACGCTCGATTCGATGGGTCTAAGCGTTCTGCGAAGCAGTAATCCTAAAAAAAAACTACCATCCATAGGCACTCACAACCGCCTGAGCAATCTCCCTCCGAAAACGTGTACCTCCAGCGTCTCCATTGGTCATCAGCACGACGCCTGTATTGAGCGAAGGAAAAGCCAAAAAGAGGGAGCGAAAACCATTATTTGTCCCGCCGTGACTCACATAAGCATTGGTAGCTGAGCCCCCGTCCCAAGTGTTGACGCCAATCGCTTGATTGACCAAGGCATTGTGTGAAGCAGCACTGAGAATGGTGGTATTATCGAACTGCCCATTGTTGTTGAGCATGATGATGAGCTTACTCAAGTCCTCCACCGTCGAATAAAGGCCTGCCGCCGCAAATTCAGGATATTTTCTTCGCTCCCCGCTGATCACATCCCCATTCGCTTTATGGCCAGCAGCTACGAGCTGCTTATCAAAATATGTCTGCGGTAAATTGATCTGCATATAGGAATCATTCATATTCAGGGGATTTAGCACCCGATTGACTTGCCATTGAACATAGCTTTGTCCGCTCAGATCTTGGGTCAGTTGTTCGAGCAGGGTCATGGCTGGGCCAGAGTAGCTCCGGTTGCCCTGAGGATGAGAGAGGGTAATAGGCTCAGAGTTGGTGGTACCCGTACCCGCGATGATCTGCGCCAAACTTGGCAATTGAGTATCCTTGTGATAGCCAGCATAGCCTCCACCGTAGCTATCTACTGGAAAACCTTGACAGCTATCAGTCGGAAAGGTAGTATCGTGTCCGTTGACAGGGCTGGTATGGTTGAGAACATCTCTCAAAATGATAGGCGGAGCAGTTGCCCCCAAACAAGCGCGATGCGGAATGTTGACACTTAAAGATTGCTGGATATCGCTATTGAGGCTAATCAGTCCGTCATCCACCATTTGATGCGCGCCTATGGCCGCGAAGACTTTAGAAATACTAGCAGCTTGAAAAATCGTATTAGGGTGTACCGCAGCCTTTTCGCCGGCTTTGATGTGCCCATAAGCCGTAGACCAAGCCAACTCATTATCGATCACTACTGCGACGCTCACGCCTGGCACATTGAAAGTATCTCTCATACGCGACCAGATGGTCTGAAAGCCAAAATCGCCTTCAAAGGTCTCGATTTCATCTTTGGGCAAGCGCGTCTTATAGCGCTCATTGGCGACGATGGCAAAGCCTTGCCTGTCAGGATCAAAAGCCACAATGGCGTTTTCTCGTTTAGCTTGGTAATGCACGCCTAATTGGGCAAAACAATCGTTGCTGATGTTGCGGGTAAAGTAATAATCCTCTGCCAATACTGCCCAGCCATTACCATCTGGATCAAAAGCCACAAAATGGACGGGTCGCGATGGGCCTTCGCCCGGATTAGCTTCCTGTTCGAGATTCTTCAATATTTGAAAACATTCATCATCAATATTACGAGCAGAAGAGCCATTCTCAGTTAGGATCACCCAGCTATCATCTTGAGGTGCCTCCCAAGAAAAAGCTACCGAATAGACCTCAGTGCCCGCATTGTAATATTGGTCTAGTTTATCATTGCAGGCATCGGGTATGTTGCGCGCAAACTTAGCTTTGTCGGTCAATATCACCCAACGATTGCCTCCCAAAGTGGGAAAGGCTACACAACGAATTTGATGACCGTCGGCTAAAAATTGTTCAAGGATAGAATCACATTCCGTGGGAATATTTCGGGCAAATTTTTGTCCCGTTTTAGTTACAATCACCCAGCCCCCATCAGGGTGCATAGCAAAGGTCGCGATTTCATTGGGCAATAGACGGGCGAGCTCATTGCTAGCTTCATCACTGATGCCTTGGTCGTATTTGGTCGGATCGCTGAGACGATTTAATTCTTCAAGGCCTTCTTTGACTTCATCAGGATCAACACCTTCACAAGCATAATTGATAAAGAGCAGAGCAAGTAGAGAGAGGGACAAAATCTTTTTCATGCTCATGAGTCCATTTAAGCATGAAAAGGTAAACATGCCTCCTAATAGTGTTGGACTAAGGCAAGAGGGCAGTAGGCGGTTAGCATTTCATTGCAGCTAGTAAAAAAAGCCATATTGATTGATACAATATGGCTTTTTCGAGCTAGCGAGAATAAACCTTACTTATCGCCTTATTTCTTTACCAGCTTTAATGATTGTGTAGTTTTAGCAGCATTTACTTTCACAAAGTAAACACCATTTGTCAATCCAGCGGCATTAATTGAGACGGTCTCTGCATTTGTAGTTAGCCTAATTACTTCTTTTCCTTGAAGATCAAATACTTGCACTAACTCAATTTTTTGCTCGCTTTTTATATTCCAAACACTATTTGTGGGATTAGGATAAACCCTAAAATCAAGA
>JBCAWW010000769.1:0-3326 GCA_038534415.1 Bacteroidota bacterium
GTTTTCATGACAAAAGGTCCTTTTTCGATTAACACGGCATACAGCTGCCAAAAGTTGGGTAAATTAGGAGCTTGATAAGGCAAACTGCTTTTTAAGAAACGATTTTTTGCTAAGAAGTCCTTTATGAGTCTCGGGAGCATACTGATAGTAGATGACGATCCAGATATCTTATTGACCGCCAGACTGGTCTTAAAACGTGTGTTTACGAGTATCTCCACTGAATCTAATCCGCACTTGCTACCTGATCGTCTGCAAAGAGAACGTTTCGACCTATTGCTGCTGGACATGAATTTCACGACAGGTTTTACCAGCGGGAATGAAGGACTGCGCTGGTTAAAAAAGATTCTGAAGCTGCACCCCCTAGGCAAAATCGTATTGATGACAGCCTATGGGGATATTGATCTTGCTGTAAGAGCCATGCAAGCTGGTGCGCAGGATTTCATTGTCAAACCTTGGGACAATGATGAGTTGATCGCAAAGCTCCGCAAGGTCATGGAAAAAGAAAGCCTTGCCCAACAACAAAGTAGTCCTGTCCTCCAATTGGAAGAGCCAGAAATTGAAATGCTTGGCACTGCACCCAAAATGCAACTCCTACAAACCAATATCCAAAAAATCGCCCCAAGTTTAGCCAATGTACTGATACTGGGAGAAAATGGAACCGGTAAGGAGTTAGCCGCAAGAGCTATTCACATGGCTTCTGAGCGAAAAAATCAGCCTTTTGTTCAGGTGGATTTGGGGGCAATTACCGAAAGTCTTTTTGAGAGCGAAATGTTTGGGCACGTCAAAGGAGCTTTTACGGATGCAAATAGCGACCGAATAGGGCGATTTGAGTCGGCCCAGGGAGGAACCTTATTTCTGGATGAAATCGGCAACTTATCCCTCAGTATGCAGGCCAAGCTTCTTACAGCTTTGCAGAATCGACAAATACAACCAGTAGGGAGTAATAAGGTCATCAGATTAGACTTTCGTTTGATTTGTGCGACCAATCGTTCTCTGGAAGAGATGGTCCAACAACAGACTTTCCGACAAGACCTTCTCTACCGCATCAATACCGTGAGCCTCGAATTGCCGCCACTGCGGGAACGTGAAGGAGATATCCCTTTGTTGCTGGCCCACTTCATCGAACTCTACGCCCAAAAGTATGAAAAGGAGCCCATCCAACTGAGTACTGATTTGCTAGGAAAGTTGGGGGCTTACCCCTGGCCGGGGAACGTTAGGGAGCTGCAGCATGCTGTGGAGCGAGCCATCATCATGGACGATCCGGCGAGTCTTTTGCCTTTTCAGCCTTTGGCGAACGATAGCAGTGTTCCGCCGGAGGCGAAGGAAAAAGAAATGCTAGAGCGGACCTTAGAACGCAATCAAGGCAATCTGAGCAAAACCGCACTAGAACTCGGTTGGGCTCGTAGTACTTTATACCGTAAATTGGAGAAATATGGCCTCGAATCGTCCCAGTAGCCGAGTATGGAGTCGCAACTTCCGCTTTCAAGTGGCGTGGCGCGTATTGCTATTGGTCGTAACGGTTTTTGGCTTTGCTTTTACCATTTTGGCTCGGGATTGGCCTGTAGGACTCTTGTTTTTGAGCCTCGCCATCGTTTTTGAAATCTGGAACCTCATCCGCTATATAGAGCAAACCAATGATGAGCTGCAAAATTTTCTCGCAGCCATTGCGCATCGAGATTTCACCTATGCAGCGCCAGGGAAAAAGTATCGCGGTAAAAGCTTCGCTGAACTCCAAGAGGTTTCGGAATTGATCATGAATAGTTTTCGCGAACTCAGGGCCGAAAAAGAAAGCCACTATCAATATCTTCAAAATGTAGTCGAGCACGTACAAGTTGCCCTGATTTGCTATGAGGAAACCGAGGAAGTCTCTTTGATGAATCATGCGGCTCGTCTCCTGATCAACCGTCCTTATCTCAAGCACCTTCACCAATTGGAGCACAGTCATGCCGATCTGTTGCAGGCAATGCGAGACATCAGACACGGACAACGAATTTTGATACGCAGCGGTCCCAATGCGAGAGCCCCGCATATCGCCATCCAGGCTACGGCCTTCAAACTCAAAGGACAAGGCTTCAAATTGGTCAGCCTACAGGATATCCAGGTCGAACTGGAAGAAAAAGAAATTGACACCTGGCAAAAATTGATCAGAGTCTTGACGCATGAAATCATGAACTCGGTCACGCCGATTGTGTCCTTGACCAAGGTTACGCATAGCATCCTAAGCGAAGAAGAAGGCAGTCCTAAAGCCGCTAAAATGCTCTCGGAAGAGGAGATCCAAGATATACTAGATAGCATTCTCACCATAGAAAACCGAAGCAAAGGCTTGTTGCATTTTGTTCACGCCTATCGCAGTCTCACTCGGATCCCGCCTCCTCAAATCCAACAAATCGAGGCCAAAGAGGTGCTCAACCGTATCATTACTCTCCTCAAGCCAGAAATGGATCGACGAGGCATAGCGCTGCATTCTAGCGTTCCCGAACGAGGGCAAAAACTACAAATAGACCCGCAGCTCATAGAGCAAGTTTTGATCAATCTTTTGAAAAACGCGATGGAGGCGGTAGAAAATAGTCCCGATCCAGAAATTCAGCTTATCGTCCGACAACGCAAGGACGGGAGGCCACAAATCATCGTGCAAGACAATGGGCAAGGCATTCACCCTGAATTAATTGACAAGATTTTTATTCCCTTCTTCACAACCAAAGCCAAAGGTTCGGGCATTGGCTTGAGTCTTTCGAGACAAATCATGCGGCTGCATTCGGGTAGTATAGAGATGCAGACAACCGAACAGCAAGGGACTCATTTTTTTCTAAATTTCCCCAAACTGCTAAAAAAGCTCGAAGTTGAGGCCGTTAGTTAACAATTTTTTGTTTACTTTTTTAATCGAAAAGCATAAACAAAACCCGTATGAAAGTAACTTTTTATGGCCATGCTTGCTTCGGCATTGAAGTAGCAAACAAGCATCTACTATTTGATCCTTTTATTTCCCCAAACGAATTGGCTGCTGGCGTTGACATTGAGCAAATTCCAGCCGATTACATTTTGATTTCACATGCTCACTTTGACCATGTGGCAGATGTAGAGCAGATCGCCAAACGTACGGGAGCCAGCTTGATTTCTAATTACGAGATCATCACCTATTATGGAGCGAAGGGGCTCAAGGGACATCCGATGAACCATGGTGGACATTGGAAGTTTGATTTTGGTACAGTACAATATGTCAATGCAGTTCACACCAGTTCGTTTGAGGATGGTGCTTACGGAGGCAATCCCGGTGGTTTTGTCATAAGTACAGATGAAGGCAGTTTTTATTATTCTGGCGATACGGC
>JBCAWW010000770.1:0-3317 GCA_038534415.1 Bacteroidota bacterium
GTATAAATTGAGGTCCCCACTTTCAAGGGGGGAAAGCCAAGCGATTGAAAAGGAGCTTGGCAGGGGGGATGCCAGAGACAAACGTTCCGCGAAGCGGTGAAAAAAGAACATCTCCCCTGCGCACTGCCTACGCTTCTCCTCTTGAAAGAGGGGAGTTCTAAATTGAGGTCCCCACTTTCAAGGGGGGAAAGCCAAGCGATTGAAAAGGAGCTTGGCAGGGGGGATGTCAGAGACAAGCGTTCCGCGAAGCGGTGAAAAAAAAGTTCCTGTCGAGAAAAAATATCTCTCAACAGGAACAAATAAAATATCGTCAGCCTAAATTAATAGGCAAATATTTCGCTACTTCTCAAGGATGTACATAGAGCACATGCCAAAAGTGAGGGGCACATATTCTGCTTTGCGAAAGCCAACTTCTTCGCAGATGTCCGTAAACTCCTTGCCATTAGGGAAGGCCTTGACAGATTCGGGCAGATAGGTATAAGCCGAGTTGTCGCCAGAGACGATTTTACCCAATAGAGGCGTCAAAACGCGGAAATGAAAAGCAAAAAGCTGCTTTAGCGGAAAGCTCGTAGGAAAGGAAGGCTCCAAAATCGCGGCGACTCCGCCGGGTTTCAATACGCGTAAAATCTCGCCCATCCCTTTGGGTAGATTTTGGAAGTTACGGACGCCAAAGCCTACCGTAATCGCATCCACTGAGTCAGTTTCTAGCTCTAGGGCTTCAGAATCGCCATTGCGCATGTCGATCAGTTTGTCCAAGCTTTTCTTGACCATTTTTTCACGACCGACACGGAGCATTTCGTTAGAAATATCGATGCCGATAATTTCATCAGGCTTTAGCTTTGCGGCCTCAATAGCAAAGTCCCCAGTCCCAGTAGCAATATCTACGATACGCTTGGGAGAGTAAGGAGCTAAACGCTTGATTGCTTTTTTTCGCCAAGTGATATCTACCCCGGCAGACATCAATCGATTTAGCAGATCGTATTTAGGCGCGATGTTGTCAAACATCTCTTCTACTTGGACTCTTTTAGAAGCTTCGGGATTCTTGTATGGGGTTACACTCAAGAGTATAATTATTTGTTGAATGGTCGAATTATCGAGTGCTTAGGTGCGCACTCAGTAGTTCTACTATTCGAGGTTTCAATAATTTCTGCAAATTTACGCAGAATTGTGGCTAATTTTGCCAGATGGAAATTCATTCGGCCAAATTTGTCAAGAGTAGTGCTCAATTTGACCAACTACCAGAACCTAACTATCCTGAGTACGGTTTTGTTGGACGTTCGAACGTAGGAAAATCATCTTTAATCAACGCCCTTGTCGAACGCAAGAGTTTGGCCAAGACGAGTTCCACCCCTGGCAAGACTCAATTGATCAATCATTTCCTCATCAATGAGGAATGGTATCTCGCCGATTTGCCCGGTTATGGCTACGCCAAGGTGTCCAAAACCCAAAGGGCTGGCTTTGGCAAAATGATCACCGACTATGTGCTCGACCGTAAAAGTTTATTGAATCTTTTTGTCTTAGTAGACAGCCGTTTGAAGCCGCAAAAGATTGACCTTGAGTTTATTGAGTTCTTGGGCGTGAAGGAAATCCCCTTTGGCATTGTCTTTACCAAGACAGACAAACTGACCCAAAAACAAGCCCACGCCAATCAAAAAGCCTTTCGCAATGCCTTACTACAAAAGTGGGAGCAACTCCCTGCGATGTGGTACACTTCTGCAGTCAAAGGCAGAGGTCGCAAAGAGTTGCTCGCGTTTATTGAGGAGGTCAATGAGGTTTGGACGCCGGTGAAATAATTATCTGACAATCAACTTTTCTTGCCATACGCCTGAGTCGGTATCTACTTTTAAAAGATAAAGACCCTTGGGCAGGTGGCTTACATCTGCATTCCAAGTATATTTCCCGACCGCTTCCTTTAGCAGGATTTGACCATTGGTATTATATAGACTGAGCCCTTCGATGAGATACTGCTCGCTTTGCAGTACAAATTTACCTTCAGATGGGTTCGGGTATATTTGGAGGCCTGCTATCGCAGAACGCTCAACTCCCACACTAGATGTGTATATAGTTTGGTTCAAAGATTCACCTAAGATGTTTATTGGGCTTTCATCTCGTTTTATTCCGGCTTGCCGAACGCTAATCAAGCTAATATCAAAGCTATCGGGCAAACTGCTCGCCATAGTGATTTGAAGTTGACCAATCTCGCCATATCCATCGACATCTGTCCCATCAATACGGACATAGACTGCTCCAAGGCGACCAGCAGAGATACGAGTGATCCCAAGCATATCGTTATCCTCCGTTCCAAACCAGCTATTGGTAGAGCTTAGCTTGATATCCCTAATCAGGCTAGTATCGTAGTCAAACTCGAAAAAGAAGCCATATAGATCCTCCAAACTACTGTCCATCGTTCCCAGATAGACGGGTAAACTAATGACTTCATCTGGCATGATGGTATTAGGAAGACTAGCAAAACTCAACTTTGCATCGCCAGTCATGCTGCCTGCAGGTCGAGGGTTTTGGTGAGTAAGACCATAATTGAGCAAAATTGCCAGCGTATCAGCAAGATTGATGATCCCATCTCCATCAGTGTCTACATGCTTTATATTTTGCCCGTTGGCTAAAGTATCAGCCCAGTCATTAGCTATTTGGCCTTGCCATTGGAGAGAAGCGTTCTGCCGAGCAGGACCAGAAAAACCATAATAAATCCCAATCGGGAACAAATCAGTCAAATCACAAAGCTGATCGTGGTCAGTGTCTCCGGGAAATACTAAACCAGGGATGCAGTCGACAGAAAAAGGAGATAAGCTCAGGTTTGAAGCATTGCCGATGACATAGTCAAAGGTGCTGAGAATAGCCATAGAATCAACTTCTCCCCAACAGTTGTTGGCAAGGTTTAATGCTTGATTGGTTTCGATCTGGGCATTAACGCCATTGTTTTTTAGCTGATTGTATCTAAAATAGGGAGGCCCACCGCCCCATATAAAATTCACTGCCACTAGATTATCTTCAAAAATATTGTCTTCGATGAAGCCGGTATGATTGCCCACCCCTTCAATTGCGATTCCATTGTCTATAAAGGTAGAGGAGTAAACAGAAAAATTACTCGCATTACCTAGGTCAATCGCGACATTGGCCCGATTGAAGGTACAGCCCGAAACGTCGATATTAGAGAGATAGCCACTAAAGACCGTCCCACAATCATTGAACTCACTACCCGCAATAGCCATTCCCGGAAAAGCAGAGGTACTTAGGCCTGAAAAGACGTTTGTGACACTATCAAATCGAGTGGCATTTACATACAAATCATCAATTCCTAC
>JBCAWW010000771.1:0-3316 GCA_038534415.1 Bacteroidota bacterium
TGGTAGTGTTTGGATAAGCACGCACGTCTAAGCCGCGTCCCAAAAGCGGGTTGACATTAGAAGGTACTCCAAAGAATGGGCTCGCAGCAGAGCGACCTCCATTGACTGAGGAGATGTCTGGTGAGTATCCAGTGTACTTAGTGAGGGTAAAGAGGTTCTGTCCTGTGAGGAAGATTCTCAAATCTTGCATCCAGCTAACAGACTCCATATTGAGGGTATAACCCAACTCCATTGTTCTCAAACGGAAGTAAGAGCCGTCCTCTACAAAGAAGGAAGAAGGGGCGCCATTGTTGGCGTTATCAGTGGTGGTGGTACGAGGGATATCGGTATCGGTATTGGTCGGTGTCCAAGCGCGCTTGATATCATCAAGCTTATTGTCATCTGCCCAGAAAAGATTGTAGTATTTGGCTACGTTATAGATTTCGTTGCCTTGCACGCCTTGGAAAAAGAGCGAGAAATCAAAACCGCCATAGTTACCGCTAAGGTTTAGACCATAAACAAAGTCCGGAGTAGGATCTCCTAAGATAGTTTGGTCATCTCCCGTTACCATTCCGTCTCCATTTAAATCACGTCGAATGAAGTCTCCTGGTACGATCGCGCCTTTACGTTCTGGATCATTGGCTAGGTTGGGATCGCTATCAATCGCTTCTTGAGAAGCATAAACTCCGTCAATTACATAACCAAAGTAGACGCCGGGCGCTTCGCCTTCGATAAAGCGATTGACACGTACCCCATCCTCCGTTACAGTAGGTCCAACGACGGGATTAGGCAATGAAACGATTTGGCTATTGAAGGTTGAGAAGTTAAAGCCAACATTCCAGTTAAAAGCACCAGTCTGATTGCGTAGCAAACCTTCTAGTTCAAAGCCACTATTGTTAATCTCACCAACGTTTTGGATGACTGGCTGGCTAAAACCAACACTTGCAGGTAGTGCTACTCCCACCAATACATCACGTACAGATTTGTTATAATATTCCGCAGAAAGAGTCAAACGATCATTCCAGAAACCGAGGTCAACCCCTACGTTTGTAGTAACCGCAGTCTCCCATTGTAGGTCCTGCAACGCCAAAGAAGTTTGAGCGTAGCCAGGTACTACTTGGTTGTTGACAGAGGTAGAAGAGGTCAGGTTAAATACAGACTGATAAGCATAGTCAGGGATGTTTTGTGAGCCGAGGGATCCGTAACCCGCACGTAGCTTGAAAGTATTGATCGCTTCGATGTTCCAGAATTTCTCACTAGAGATTTTCCATCCCAAAGAGGCAGATGGGAAATAACCGACTCTAAAGTCTGGTGCAAATTTAGAGGAGGCATCACGTCTTACCGTCGCAGTAAATAGATAGCGATCCGCCAAAACATAGTTGACACGACCAAACAGCGAGCGAAGACCACTCACAATATCTTGCCCTAGCAAGGCTTGAACATCAGTGGGATTAGCTGCCCCGATCACTTGAATATTATTGTTAGGTAGGTTTTGTGCATAAACCCCGACTGAGCGAAAATCAATTTTTTGCTCCGTGTATCCTACTACTACATCAATTCGACTACCCGTTCCGATATCGGTACCATAACTCAAAGTTGGTTCCCATACGGTTAGAAGACTTGAAGAACGGATATCCGTTAAATCATTGAGCTGGTTGACATTATCAACAGCATCAGACTCACTCATAAAGAAGGTTGGACGGAAGGAGAAGTTGTGGCGGTTGATGTACTCCGTACCAAAGTTCAACTTAGCCGTCAAACCTTTGACGATTTCATAAGAAACATTGATGTTTCCGAAGAGATTGAGGTTGGTTTCAAGGTTTTCTTCAAGCGAAGCCAACCCATATTTATTCAACCCCCCAAACCCATGGGTGCTGAAGTCAGGCGCTTCAAAACCGCCATCATTTTCTGGCACATTCTCTCTCAGGATAGGAGCGGTGGAACCATCACGGCCAAACCAATTGTTTCGTTCGATGGTCGATTGAGTTACGCCCAAAGATTCCTGAATCTTAAGTTTTCCAAGTGTAAATTCACTGTTTGCACGAAGGTTGTAGCGGTCAAAGCCAGTGCTTACTAGGATACCTTCTTGATCATAATAGTTTCCTGAAAGGAAGTAACGGCTGTTATCCCCTCCACCCGAGACAGAAACGCCATAGTCTTGTACCATACCCGGATTAAGAGATAGATCCTGCCAATCGGTATTGTAGGTAGCGACCATTGGGTCAAGGGTAAAACCAGTATTATCATTGGCTTCGCGCTGGGCGCGATAGGCCACGAACTCTGGGCCATCCAAGAAGTCTAGGGTACGGCTAGGAGTTTCCATACCAGCACGTAGATCAACGCTGATAGTAGGAGGTCCTGACTTACCCCGCTTGGTAGAAATGATCACCACCCCATTGGCAGCACGAGAACCATAGATAGCCGCCGCAGAAGCATCTTTTAGAACCTCAATGCGCTCAATATCCTTGGGATTAATAAAGTTCATATTGTCCGCAAAGGTTCCGTCAATCACATATAGAGGAAAAGAATTGGTCAGAGAGCTCACCCCTCGTACAAAGACGTTGGCAGCACCGCCTGGCTCACCCCCATTATTTTCGATTTGGATACCTGCCATCTTGCCTTGCAAAGCAGAAGTAGGGTTACCAGCTACAATCGCTCTGATATCTTCTCCTTTGATCGAAACGACAGAGCCAGTTAAGTCACTCTTTTTCTGAGTACCATAACCGACTACGACCACCTCGTCAAGGCTAGTTTCGGCAGCGATAAGTTGCACATCGATGGTAGTTCTGCCGTCGATTTCGACATCCATAGATTCATACCCAAAGTAAGAGAAACTCAAAGTAGTGGCTCCTTCTGGTACATTGAGGCTGTATTTTCCGCCTTCGCCAGACAAGGCTCCTGTGTTGGTGCCTTTGACACGGATGCTAACGCCAACGAGGCCTTGGCCTTCATCTCCGCTTACCGTACCACTCACCGTAGCAAGCGATTGCACGGTTTCCGCATCCGTTGTGATCGTTTCACGGCCCCATAGCTCGTTGGAACCAAAGCAAAAGACCACTGCCAACAGAAGCAGCGTTCTCGTCATTTGCAGCCTACCTAAGCCGATCTGCCAGGATCGACCTAGATTCAGCGAGTAACTAGTAGTCATAGTTTAGATTATTTGTAAAAGTCTATTTGTTCAGCACTACCATTCGTATCAGCAGCATATATGAAAGGATTTTCATACTGTACTATGATAGTCTATGCTACTATAAAGGTACAAGAAATTTTTAAACATCATAACGACGCTTAAAAATGATCGGCTACTTAGAGGGATTTTCGTTTGATCAAGGTACTG
>JBCAWW010000772.1:0-3313 GCA_038534415.1 Bacteroidota bacterium
CTTTTGGCACTCTAAGGCTAAAAGGGAAGGGCTCCGATGGGGGGCATAATGGACTAAAAAACATTCAAGAGCTTTTGAATACCTCTAAGTATCCACGACTACGTTTTGGTATCGGTAGTGAGTTTGCCAAAGGACAGCAAGTGGACTACGTACTTTCTGAGTTTTCGGACCCTGAATTTGATGCCCTCCCAGATTTGATGGAACGCTGTGTGAAAGGTATTTTGTCCTTTACTACTATTGGTATCCAACGTACCATGAATGATTTCAATCGGAAAGCCTAATATGCGTTTATTTCTCCCCTTATTGATTGCCCTTTGTATCGCTTTCGGCTGCAAATCTCAGCAGCAAGTAAATGGCGGTATGTCCAAGAATACCGAAATTGATGAAACTGCAGATTGGCGAGGTAATCCGGACACCGAATTTTTTGTCAATCTAACCCTTGTGGGACCCTTATTCCCAGAAGGGAAAATCTTCTATTTATATCTCCAACCCAAAGAAGGCATCTTTCAAGAAGGAGGGCGCAATTATTTGTTTATTCAGGACGAAGTCAGTCCCTATCCTACTACCCTAAGATTGCAGGTCCCTCGCTTAGATCGCAAGAGCCAGCTAATCAATCCCGATGCGAATAATCCTAGTTCTACCTATTCTCTTATTTGGCGCGAAAAGAGTTATCAATGCGCTTTGACGGGTGGGGAAATTTTGTATACCCTGATCACACCTGACAATCGAGTCGTAAATGGCGAGTTTAGCTCGGTGGTAATGCTGGACGGACAAGAGCACCAGCTAAGTGGCGTCTTTATGGTAGAGTCCTTTTTGCGTCGCCGCTAAAAATTTTAGAGAACATTTTGTGTCTGATTTTTCTCATCTAGGATAGCTCCGTGGGAGGGATACTAAAAATTTTGCTCCAAAATGCTAATTTATTTGGAATTTATTCCCAATATATTTAGACTTGCATGAATAAAAACTAATAATAATATCACCTGTTTCATTTTGTGACTTTTTGTGGGGGAAATGGTGGTAAAAAGTGGGGAATTGTGGTAACTTTTATCTAGCTTTACGTAGTTAGATAGAAGTACTCTGAAATGAAGTCACTGATCGGCGAGTATGATTGTAAGCTGGATGCCAAGGGTAGATTTATGCTACCCGCGGATCTCAGGAAGCAATTGCCCGAAGATCAACAGGCTGATTTTGTAGTCAATCGTGGGTTAGATAAGTGCCTGGTAATCTATCCGCTGAGTGTTTGGGACCGGGAGTTGGAGCACATCCAATCGCGCAATTTTTTCCTCAAGGATAATCGCGCTTTTAAGCGAATGTATCTCAATGGTGCGCGTAAGGTTTCCCTAGACGGAAACGCTAGGTTTTTGCTACCAAAGCGCTTGATGGAATTTGCGGAGCTGAAGAAAGAAATTGTCTTAGTGTCTCAGATCGATCGGATCGAAATCTGGGATACTCAAACATATCAAGACTGGCTTGATAATGCAGAAGTAGACTTCGAAGCATTGGCCGAGAAGGTGATGGGGGACATTGAAGAGTAATGTACCATCAAGCAGTCTTACTAAAAGAGAGTGTTTCGCTCTTGGGCATTCGACCCGAAGGTTCATACGTTGATGTAACCTATGGTGGTGGAGGGCACAGCAGAGAGATACGCGCGCAACTGGATGGCGGCCGATTGATCGCATTTGACCGTGATCCAGATGCAAAACGAAATCTACCGGAGGATGAGCAGATAAGTTTCATACCCCAAGATTTCAAGTTCCTTGAAGCGGCGCTCAATGAGCGTCAGTTAGCACCAGTAGATGGCATCTTGGCCGATCTGGGGGTGTCTTCGCATCAGTTCGATACAGCAGAACGTGGCTTTAGCTTCCGTTTTGATGGTCCACTTGATATGAGGATGAACCCAACCCAAGGGCAAACCGCTGCTGATCTGGTCAATGAGATGGAAGCAGAAGATCTAATCTTCCTGTTTAGACGCTATGGTGAAATTCCCAACGCTCCCAAGTTGGTGCGGGAACTAATCAATGCGCGTAAACGCTCTCCCATTACTACGACCGGGCAGTTGGAGCATGCCATCAGAAACTGTATCCAACCCAAGCGTCGAGCGAAATACTTGGCTCAAGTATATCAAGCCCTTCGCATTGTGGTCAATGGAGAGTTAGAGTCTCTTGAAAATCTCTTGCTTTCTTCTCTCAAGGTGCTAAAACCAGGTGGACGCTTAGTCATTATTTCCTACCACTCCTTAGAAGATCGCATGGTAAAGTATTTTCTCCGAAGTGGACGTTTAGATGGGAAATTGCAAAAAGACTTTTATGGCAATCCTATCACTCCTTGGAAACTAATGACTCGCAAGGCGATACAACCACCTGAAAACGAAATCGAAACAAACTCTCGGGCTCGAAGCGCTAGGCTTAGAGCTGCAGAATATACACCACTGAATCACTAATACTGCTATGCGCATTATTACTCGTAATAGTCTCGGCAAAAATCCCATTGGGACCAAAGCTAGCACCAAGAAGAAAGGTCTCTCTCTTCGATTGGTAGATGACTATTTACGCTTTGTAATCTTCCTAGCGGTGATTGGCTTAGCCTATGTGTGGAATTCGCATCAAGCCGAGAAAAAAATAAAAATGGAGACTGCCTTGCAAACTCAGGTAGAAAGCCTCAAGGCTCGCTACTTGCTTAAGCAGTCAACTCTCAGCGCAGGAACCCGCCTTTCCGAAATCAAAGGAGTGGTAGATACCCTTGGTCTTCGTCCGCAAAATGAACCAGTATATAAACTCGTTCGTGGTAAAACGCTCGCTGAAATAGAAAAAATTAATCCAGAGATCGATCCCCAACAATTACAACGGCAGATTGATGAACGACAATGAAACAGGTATCAAATGACATACTGAGTAGAATCTACATCCTTTTTGGGCTGTTTCTCCTTTTCGGAGTGGCAGTCCTGTTGCGCGTTGTAGGCCTTCAGTGGCAAAAAGATTCTTGGGTTCAGCGTGAGATGGACAAGAAAATCTTTTTCAAAAAGATGATTGCTGACCGCGGCAATATTCTTGCAGAAGACGGGACCATCCTTGCTACGAGTATTCCTTTCTACCGTATCGCCATGGATCCTTCTCGTCTGGATACCAGCGCTTTCCTCAACTTTAACGATAGTCTGATGACCTTGGCGATTAATCTCGCCAATCATTTCGGTGGAGAGGAAAAAGATACTTTACTCTATTACAATCGTATCCGTACAGCGCTAGCTAGTGGGGATAAACACCTCTATCTGACTCGTCAGAAGATCAACTTTCTTGACCATCTCTAGTTCACGAAA
>JBCAWW010000773.1:0-3308 GCA_038534415.1 Bacteroidota bacterium
AATTATCCCACATTTTGGTTTCAAGAGTACGGCAATTGGCACAAGTAATACCTGTGAAATCTAAAAAGATAGGCTTGTTTACTTTTTTTGCGTATTCGATTCCTTGCTCCAAATCGTAGAAGGCACAAAATCCTTCGTCCTCATGAGAGTGTTCACTCAAATAACCGGAGACTTTATTGGGATAATTACATATTTCCTGATTCGCTGCATTGAAATGGCCGCTACTACCACTGAGACCTCCGATTACTTTTACACCAATGTCTTTGCCGTTAGGGGGAATGTAGCCGCCTAGCATCGCTAGATTTGCCCCCCAGAGTCCTGGGACCAAATAAAGCGCAAACCAAAAGGCACCCATCGCTAAGAAAAGACGCGGTACCGAAATTTGATTGACAGGCGTATAGTCATGTGGCAATTGTAGCTTGCCTAATAGATAGATACCCGTGATCACAGAAAGGACGATCCATGCTCCGAGGAAGATCTCGCGGTCGAGTAGGCCCCACTGCATGACGAGGTCGGCACGGCTAAAGTAAATCAAACTTAAGGCAACCTCTGCCAAGCCGAGCACTACTTTGACAGCGTTGAGCCAACCACCTGAGCTTGGTAAAGAATTGAGCCAGCCGGGGAAAGCAGCAAAGACCATAAAGGGCAAAGCCAGCGCAAATGAAAAGCCAAACATGCTAATTGCAGGTCCTAACAGCTGACCACTATCGGCCGCTTTAATTAAGGCTACACTTACAATTGGCCCTACACATGAAAAAGAAACAATCGCTAAAACCGTAGCCATGAGGAAAATACCAATAACACCACCTCCGTCAGCTTTATTACTAAGATTGGTACTCCATGAAGAAGGAAGGGTAATTTCAAACATCCCCAAAAAGGAGAGGCCAAAGACAAAAAGCAGTGCAAAAATCACTAAATTGATATAGGGATTGACTGCTAAGGCACGACCGGCATCTCCCCCCCAAATAAGGCTGACCAACAATCCTATTACGGTATAGATAAAGATGATCGAGCCTCCATAGATCAAAGCATTACGGATGCCAGCCCCTCTACTGTCACTTTGCTTCGTGAAAAAACTTACCGTCAGTGGGATCAATGGGAAGACACAAGGAGTCAATAAAGACCCAAAACCAAAGATCATGCCTTCAATTAACATTTCTAGGAAAGTCTTCTCTTTTTGAGATTCGTCTATATTTTCATCTTTAGCCTTAACTTCAGTATTTGTTTCACTTATCTCAGCTAGAATTTCTTCGCCTTCTTCGGCGGCAGTTTCTAAACCTTCTACGACAGGTTCTACTTGTTCGGGCGTAGCCGTCTCAGTGAGGATTGGCGTAGTAGGTTGAGTAAACTGACTGGTGCTGCTAGGAGGCGTTACGACCGCCTCTTCTTTAGGAGGATCTTGCTTAGGAGCAGGATCTTCTTTGGGCTGTTCGGGCTCTGTTGCGGCAGGAGTCGGCTCAGCGGTTTTTTTCTTTACGGTTTTAATCTGAGTCTGATAATCCGAGCTAGAGGGCACACACATGCTCTCATTACAGACCTGATAGCCAATGTAGATGGCTACCTTTGGGTTTTCCTCAGTGATTTTAAGCTTTTGGTAATAGACGATCTTATCATGATAGATCGTGATATTGACCTCAAAGATATCGTCAAACTTAGTTTCTGAGTCCCCTCTTTCGAGTAGCTTACCGACTGCTTCTACGCCTCGATTTTCTTCATCAAAGTCTAAAAAGGTACCCAATTGAGGCATCGTCGGTGGCGGTACCGCCGAATAAATGTGATAGCCCATGTCGATGGTACCCTCAAAAAACACCGTAATCTCATCCCCAACCGACAAATCAGTAGTAGGAGTATGATAGGTGTTCCATTGGATAGGATCCTGAATCTGAGCGTTCAGCGAAGCTGCCATCCCAAACATCAGGAGAAGTAAAAAAGGCTTGAACCAATGTCTCATGCCAAAAAGGATTTTAACCGTAGAAAAAATGAAGGATTTCAAATATACCGAATTCATGCAGAAGTCCGAAGCTACTTAGCGGACAATTCTACACATGGCAATACAAATACTACCTCTAAAATTGCTTTTCCCCTACGTGAACTTGTTATGGGGCGGTACATTTGATTTTGGCTACCGATAGTTCGGCCGATTTTTTTATTTTTTACTGCTTCGCAGAACGCTTCCCTCTTAGTACTAGGGCGCTAATCTTTTGTAGATATAATATTCACCGGCACGGTCCAGCGAATAATTTCCAAAAAGGCTAGGATAACGCTTTTGGAGATCAGGGAAATCGTTTCGAGGATCGATGACAAAATCGGGAGGATACTGTTTAAATTCTTTGAAAACCGCTTTCTCCGGCTCCATTTTAGAAAGAAAACTCCCCTGTTCTTCACTTTGCAGTGCCTCTAGCTTATACCAAGCTATGCGATAATCAAGGTATTTATTCTCAATTCTTTGGTCTAGACTGAGATACAACTCTGGATAGTAAGCCATGATCCAAATGGATTGCTTATTGTCGCCAAAATCATATTTGTGCAAGGGAGTATTTCGCTCCAAAAGATTTTTAAGCCCGCCGTGATAAAATATGCTTTGTTCCTTTGGATTGAAGGTGCTCATGCTATCAGGCAGTTTGATTCCCCAATAGTTGAGATATACAATCGCTGGGAAGAGAAGGCAAAGCGGGATCAAAATGGTGCGAAACCGACTGCCCCATTTAAAATCAAAAATCTTGCTGACATAAAAAGCCATTGGAGGTGCCAGCAGGAGAATATCGTTTAGTTCTAATCGTCCATATTTAAATAGTAGCATCAATAGCACCGAAACCAACCAAATGGCCATCGTCAATTCCAGCGTTCTTAATTGGGCGACATAGCTATAAAATTTAATTCTGAAGTGTAAAAATCCTATTCCCCCAAAAAGGAGAAAAATCCCCCAATTACGAACCCAAACTTGAATGGTATCCCAGGAGTGATAGGCATAGACATTACTATCGACTAAAAAGATGCGATCGAGATAATACAACAAACCCACATCCGAATAATGACCAAGCGAACCCGTATAAAATAGGATGAGCAAAAAACTAAGCAAGACTACAAAAGCCCCTAAGAAGAAAGAAAGCACCTCCGGTAAACGCGGAGATTTCAGGATCAGATAGGTGAGCAATATGCCTAGGCCGATAAAGATGTATTTATAAGATGCTAGGGTGCAGACCATCAGCCATAAACCCGCATAAAACATCCAGAAATTATTTTGTGGCGCTCGTTCGCGAAGCTGCAAAATCGAAAAGAAGCTGGCGCACATCGGCAGCAAAACAAAG
>JBCAWW010000774.1:0-3304 GCA_038534415.1 Bacteroidota bacterium
TTTCTTACAATAATTTTCCGTAAAAGCGAGCCTCTTGGTGAGGGTTTTCGCCATAGCGCAAGGTCTGAGGATTACGGACAGATACTTTCAAACTATCCGAATCTGGTGCGAGATAGGCATGGATATGAGTATCGTAATGAGAAGATACATCAAAGGCAGCACCTGCAAAATAGCGGCGTTGAGCGAGGCTCAAAGCACCTTCATTTTCGGCCAAGATTGCGGCTAATTCTGCATAATAGTCTGCAGAAGGCACACAACAAACATATTTAAAGTTTTTAGCAGCTGCTCTGATAAGGGCGATGCCACCAATGTCAATCTTTTCGATAACATCCGCCTCTGGAGCTCCGCTAGCCACGGTTTCTTCAAAAGGGTACAAATCAACAATCACGAGATCTATCTGAGGGATCTCAAATTCACTTAGTTCGGCCTGATCTCCTGCTTCATCTCTTCTCGCCAAGATGCCACCATGCACTTTAGGATGCAGGGTCTTGACACGGCCACCAAGGATGGATGGATAACCCGTAAGGTCAGATACGTCTACCACTGTCGCCCCTAGTGAACGCATATATTCAGCGGTGCCGCCGGTTGAGTAGATGGTCGCATCATGCTCAATTAAGCGTTCGACAACGGCGTCTAAACCATTTTTATGATAAACAGAAATGAGAGCGGATTTGATTTGGAGCTTGTCTGCCATAGGAACTAAGATTCAGAGTTGGCGATTTGTTGACAATAATTAGCGACTACTTCTGGGTAGTATGTATGTTCTAATTTGAGTACTTCTTGTTGGAGTTGGCCAGCCGACCAATGAGGCGCAACAGCCAGGCGCTTCTGAAAAATCACCTTGCCTTCGTCATAATGCTCGTTGACTAAGTGAATGGTAATCCCAGAATGGGCGTCTCCGGCTTCGATCACGGCATGGTGCACATTCATACCATACATCCCCTTACCCCCATGTCGAGGCAATAGAGAGGGATGAATATTGAGGATGCGATCAGCGTATTGCTTGACCAATTCATCAGGAATATGCTTGAGATAACCTGCCAAAACGACTAGGTCTATCCCGTGTGTAGCCAATAATTGATTAAGATACACACCGTCCTGATAAGCCTTGGGGGGGAGATAAATGACAGGAACTTTAAACTTTGGCCCCTGCGCAAAAACCCCGGATTGGGGATTGTTGGACAGTAATAATCCTACTTCGATTTCAGGATTTTCCTGAAAGTACTCCTGCAATTTCAATGCATTAGAAGCACCTCCAGAAGCTAAAATCGCTATTTTGATAGGTAAGGATGGGTTCAAGCTCCGGCCAATTTTCGGCAAAGGTACAGAACGAATAGCTGTGGTGAAAGCGAGGGCAAAAGAATACTGGATTATGGCCTGATAATAATCGCTAAGCGGCTTGAATTATTGAGTAAGGTAGACTTTGAGAGGTCTTTTTTTATTATTACTGCTGCGCAGAACGATTATCTCTCGAATATCCTTGTTTAGGCAGTTTTTTTTCTTCGGTGGGAATGAAGGGGGGAGGAATCCCTTTATCTAGCTGTGTAGAGCGAGGGAATCGTTCTGCGCAGCAGTAAAAACAAAAAAAAGGCTGACAGAGAAATTCTATCAGCCTTTGCAAATATTTTGCGAATTCCTAGTTCAACAACTTGAAGTTGAAAGGAATGTTGACCCAGAACTTAATCGGCTTACCGCCCTGAATGGCAGGCGTAAACTGAAGTTTGTTGATGTGCTCTTCTACCGCTTTGGTAAGGATAGGGTGCACCTGGGTAATGATCTTATGTTTGTCGTAGTTACCACGCTTATCCACAAGCACACGTACTACAACATTACCTTCGATACCCGCGTCTCTTGCGATCTGGGGATAACCGATGAGCTTTTGCACATCACCCATATTTACGGGTTTCGGCTCTTCCTCAGCGAAAATAAATTCGTTGATATCAGGCTCTTGTTCTACGATAACTTCGGGTACATCACCATCGCCTTCTTCAAAGTCACCTTCAAAGAATCCGGTTTCATCCCCTTCTTTATCTTCGAGACCAATTGCAGGAGCTTCTTTCAGCTCTTCGATCTCAGCGATAGTTTGATCTTCTTCGGGATCGATTTCCTCTTCCGGAGTAGGCTCAGGAATCTGGAAAGCTACCGTTTTGATCTGTGGTGGCGGCACCTTCGGTGGAGGAGGTGGTGGTGGTTTTTCTTCCTCGTCTAGAGGTGGTGGAGGCGGAAGGTCCTCCATCGTGATTTTTACGGCTACGGTTTTCGTCTCTTCTGCTTCTTCTTGAGCAAAAAGGCCAGAAACCGGAATCCAGGCATAGATCAGCACTAAGATGCAAACTGCAATTGTTCCGATCAAAAGGTGCATCGGATACTTTTTCCGGAGGAAAAAGGCTCCAAAGCGACGCTCCCGATCTTCGAAAAGCATTTCATCCCAGTCAGCTTTGATTATTTGTGCCATGAGAACGGTATAATTTTCTACTTAAATCTAAGTTACAAATAATTGCCAATTATTTAGCAGCGATATTGGGCATTAGTAATACACTATCTGCCTGCGCCATATCGGCGAATACATACTTGGGCGCCTGTACGATTTCCAATTCATCCATCAGATCAATTAGGTTTCCGTAACGACTTTTGGTACTCGCTTTTACCACAAAGATTGGATCCCAGCAGGAATCATTTTTGTAGCCCAAATCACATCGATTGGGATAGCGATTGAGATGTTGTTGTAAAACTTGTCTCAAACCAGTGGCCGCATAAGTTGTGTTTTCAAGGCTTGCCTCTTCAGGCGCTCCATGATAGTAATACAACTTATCGTCTTCGTCCATGATAAAGGTCAGAATCTTTTCTTGATCAATCTGCTTGTTACAATCGGGCCCATCGCATATTGGAGGCTTTACGGCTTCCATCACTTTTTGGGTGTTGATTGTAGCGGTAAGCACAAAGAAGGTGAGCAATAAAAACGCTACATCTACCATTGCTGTCATGTCGACGCGGGTGGAGCGTTTTTTACGGGTCTTGGGACTGGCCCTTTTGCCGTTTTTGTCTGATGAAGTGTTGACTTCGGCCATAAGTAAGTGGTGTTTTACTTATAGATGTCGGCAGTGTCAAGATTCCACATCAGCAGCTCAAAAAATTCTGCTTTTTCAGTATGTCAAAAGAACGAGAGTAGTTGCCTATTCTTCAGATGAGTACTCGTACTCACCACGAATAATCAAGCTATCTGATGCAGAGTACTTATCGATGGTATACTTAGGAGCATTCACGATAGAAAGCTCATCAAGTAGATCGATCATGTTTTTGAAAC
>JBCAWW010000775.1:0-3302 GCA_038534415.1 Bacteroidota bacterium
GATTATTGGGAGAAAAGCGAGAGGATCCGTCGACTCTTACCGTACCTGTGAGGAGAATACGATTATCAAAATTGTAGTTTAGGCGGCTAAAGTAAGAGAGTAGGGCCCAGTGTCCCGCGCCTCCATTTGTCTGTTGCTGACCGATATCTCCAAGATTGATGGATTGCAAATCATTGGTCGGTAGATTGTCCCTAGACGCAAAGAGATACTCATACTTTCCGGCTTGTGCCTCAAAGCCCAATAGTGCATTGACCGTATGCTTGTCCGCAAATGTATGGTCAAAGCTGAGTAAGTGCTTATTGATCCAGAAGAAGCTGTTTTGGGCATTTTCCCGAATACCTGACTTGCCAAAAAAATTGCCCCTCTCAAATGATGGGAAAAAGGTCGAGTGATTGCTATACAAAATATCACTACCAAACTCGGTGCGATACTTCATCCAAGGCAATATGTCTGCCTCAAAATAAAGGTTGAAAAGCACGCGAGTTTTCTCATTGATATCCTTGGTGTCTAGGGCTCTCGCGACCGGATTGTCAAAGGTGAGCGTGATTTCCTCCTGTGGGCCGGCAAAACTTCCATCTGCATTGCGAACGGGCGCATTGGGGACCATCAAAAGGGCAGTATAAACCACCCCACTACTATTATCGTTGAAAGTAATGTTTTCTTTAGTTCTGCTCACCAAAAGACTATTACCGATCCTTACTTTGTCCGATAAGGAGTGATCCAGATTGATCTTGCTGGAGAAGCGTTCAAAACGAGAACCCACCACGATTCCTTCTTTTTGATGGTAGCTGCCCGACATTGCATAGCGGGTTTGTTTCGTTCCGCCGCTGAGCGTGAGTTGGTAGTTTTGCATTCTCGCGTTGCGGAACACCGCGTCCTGCCAGTCGGTTCCTTCCCCCAATAGCTCAGGGCGCTCAAATTCTTCGATCTCTTCAAAACTGATATCATTATAATACTCAGCGTATTGTTGAAGATTCATGACCGGAAGTTTTTTGCCGATCTGCTGGACGCCAAAATAGCTTTCAAATGAGATGCTAGAAGTGCCTTCCTTGCCTCTTTTGGTGGTGATCAAGACGACTCCATTGGCGGCACGGGCTCCATAAATTGCCGTAGCTGAAGCATCTTTCAATACTTCAATTGACTCAATATCTGAGGGATTGATAGTGTTAAGGGCATTAGGACTTTGGCCCCCACCATCTAATTCTGAAAAGTTTGTAGAAGTACCTTGGTTATCATTGACGACGGGTATGCCGTCAATCACATATAAGGGTTCCGCTGAAAGCGTAGAACCAATCCCTCTTATTCGAATCGAAACTCCACCACCCGGCGCTCCAGAGTTTTGGGTAACATAAACTCCCGCAGCGCGGCCTTGGATTGCCTGATCGAGACCTGTATTGGGTAAAGATTTGAGTTCATCCTCAGTAATAGATGACAAGGATCCTGTAAGATCACTTTTCTTTTGGCTGCCATAACCAATCACGACCACCTCATCAAGTTGACGAGTATCAGGGGCCATGGCAACGGTGCCTAGTTGAGTGCGAATAATCGGCAGCTCCTGATCCAAATAACCAAAAAAGCTGAAAATCAGCGTTTGACCGATTTCTGCTTCGATCTCAAAGCTGCCATCCTCCTGACTGAGCGCCCCAATATTTTGATTTTTTAGCTTAATGCTGACGCCATAAATGCCTTCTTTAGTCTCAGCATCAATAACCAATCCACTCACCGTGGCAGCTTTGGGCTTTGCAGTTGGCGTAGTATTGGTTTTGGGATCCGCCTTGCGAACGCTTGTCTTTTTGATGGCGAATGTCTTCTCATTTAGCTTTTGGTAGGAAAAACCAGTGTTCCTCAGGAGGACCTTAAGATTCTCTTCGGCACTTCCCTTTTTGATGACCCAATTGCCAATATCTACCTTGGCTAACTGATCTACGTCGTAGATAATGCTAACCACATAGGCTTTCGCAATCTCGTCAACTGCTTGTGCCAAACTAATGACCGAACTTTCATTTTGAGGATCATTCTCTTTCGCTTCGATTGCGAGATTGTGGCCCAACAGGCATATCGCAAGAAGAGTAATCCGAGAAAAATAGTAGAGTAGAGTAGTAGTCGATTTCATGAATTACTCGATTAAAAATTCTTTGTCCCCTAGGGTAGTAATCTCTAGATTATAGATAGCGGAGAGTGCTTCCAACAATAGTTCGGGGCTATTTCGTGGGATTTCGGCTTTGACTTTACGACCTAATATTGACGGATCTTTTACTTCGACCTTCCAGCCAAAATCATTTTCCAATTGTTCGATGATGGCGGCGATAGGAGTATTTTTAAAAATCATCTTATCAAAGCGCCATGCGGCTACGGTTTCGAGATCGACTAATTTTCGTTCGAGATGATCACCTGCCAAGAATACCTGTTCGCCTGGTTTCATAGCGATCGGGGCTTGTTGGGCTCTTTTGAGGGCAACCTTACCTTCCATGAGGGTGACAGAGAAGTGAGTTTCCCTGCGGGCAACGTTAAATTGAGTACCTAGTACTTGGATATCGCCTTCAGTAGTGTGAACGATAAAGGCTTTGCCGTTTTGTTTGCTGACATGGAAAAATGCTTCTCCGTCTAGCCAGATTTCACGTTCTTCTTTTTCGTCCCAATTAGGAGCGTAGCGAATGTTTGAGTTGCTGTTGACGGTAACTACAGTTCCATCCTGTAAACTGATTTCCTGAGTCTGGCCATAAGTAGTGCTCAGTTGGATCAAGTTGGGAGTAGAAAACTGCCATTGCCAAATCCCTAGGCCAAGTAATAGTGTGATCGAAGCGGCAACTGCCCATTTGGCCCAACTAAGCGTTCGGCGAGGCCGTAACACCTGAACATCTGCGACCGGCTGCTCGATCGCCTGCTCCAACTTAGACCACTCCTTGGCAATTTCTGCTTCATCGGGAAGTAAAGAAAGCTTAGAGACGATCATTTGAGCCTCCTGAAAAAGCGCTTGTTTTTCGGGATTGCGGGAGAGCCATTCCTCCCAATACTGACTTGACGCTTCATCAGCTTGGAGACAATGGCGTTGAAATTTTTCGGAAGCAGCCAAAGATTCTGCCGTTTGAAATGTGTGATCCATAATTAGATATCGTGGGGATTTCGCCACGCTCTGATGGGAAGAGGAGGCTTGAAATGGTTTTTACTATTGGGAAGTGATTTTTTTTGAAAAAAAATCCGAAAAATTTTCTCTCGAAAATTTCGATTTTTTTGACAAAAAATCCGAAAAAATCTGGGGGTACTACCAACTTTTTTGACAAAATCTGCAAAAAAAAATGGGG
>JBCAWW010000776.1:0-3298 GCA_038534415.1 Bacteroidota bacterium
TTTTTGCGACCTATTCGTGCGCCTTGTTTGCTACGGGTTTCCGATAAAGAGAGGAAACAATTATGCGATTTAATGGAAGTCGTTCGGGCACAGCGATAGGTCAATTTGGGTGGATGTTTGCATACAATGGTAATCCGGCCATTGCAGGTTTGCCGATGAGGAAAGGGGCGATGCGTCCCGAGCCGTCCACGGCATTTGTCCTGCCGGTCAGACAAGATTTTATCCGTGACCCAAGGATTATGCCCGGTACAACGCGCATGCTTATGTTGATTGCCGGGTGGAGTGGCCGCGAACGGGACATTTTCACAACGCTTGGGACGATAGCGGACAAGCTGGGACGCTCTATTCGTCAGGTGCAGCGTTATATCAAAGACGCCGCAGAGGAGGGGTATTTGTACTATGGATATCGCAAGGATCGCCTTGGCTACATCACTGGGCTAAAAATCAGGTTGAACCCTTCAAGTATTTTTGCGCCAAAGCGTTGTTTACCTAAATCGAAACCACGACAGAAAGTGGAAGAGGGGGCAGAAAACCGGGCCACGACATTTGAGTCCGACACTAATGGAAAGACTATTTTTAATAGGGATGAGATTGGTGATTGGGAACGGTCGCTTATGGGTATGATGGAGCGGAATGGGATTGATTATTCTATTCGAGAGTGAGTTTTAGGCTTTTGTGGCCTGTCCCGAAGTGTCCCATGCATACAATAGTGTGTCTGGTTGATTGGCGTTGCCTGACGGCCCGCGCTCTAGTGCAAGCACCCAAGCCCGCAAGCGGTCTTGTTCCATTCGAATGACGATCACTAACGCAAAATGGAAATCGACGGAGTCGATTGCTTCTTAATTGGCTCGCCTGGCTCAGGCTCACCAAAGATCATGCGAATTTTCACCCGTGGATAGACTGAGCGTCATAGGCCGCTGCGAGTATGTTTTTAAAACCCCCGCAACAAGTGAGAGGTTTAAAAACCTCCTCTACGCTCCACCAGCGACGGCGGCTCCGAAGATCATGGCTTAACTGCACGATCCAGCCCTAAACCGCAGGCATAGGGCTTTGTCGTTAGAATGGAGAATGGACTCGCAAGAGGCATAGTTGAATGCCTTATTAGTCACTTGAAAACATTATATTTTATCGAAAGTTTTGTGGTACACTGTTTTGAAAGGAGATTTTTAAAATGAGTGAACCAAAATACTACCGCCTCAAGGTGGTCGAAGAATATACTGATAAAGGGACAGGCGAAGTCAAAGAGCGTTGGAATGACGTGGGCGTTGCTTTCCCAATGACCAAGAGCGGAGGCTTTCGGATTAAGCTTCCATTGCTTGGAAAAGACATCCTTATGCTGCCGCCAAAAGATGGCGAGGAAGCCCCGGATATTGATGGCGAAGAAGGGTAATCGACGCTTTCGTGGCTATGCTGCGATTGATGAATGGAAATCACTTCTTTGGGGTAGCCTTAGTGTGCGCAAGGAAGATGCAGAAGCAAAATTTGATCGCCACAATCCGGGCATTGAAGGCCATGAACGGCAGGCGAAAATTTGTCCCGTAACAATTCACGTTCACGAAGCAGAATGACCGATCCGATCACAGCGATTTTTACGATTGTGGTCTTGGTGGCGCTGGTTCTTCTAATCCGCCCAGCTCAATCAGAAGTCCGCTCGACCGTACGCCATGTTCATGATGGCGATACCATCTATTTGCAGGGCGTCAGAGAGCCCATCCGCATTTGGGGGATCAACGCGCCAGAGATCGAAGACCCGGGCGGTTGGGAAGCAAAAGACGCCATGAAAGCACTAGTACTTCGCCGCTCTTTGCGTTGCGTGAAAATGGATCGAGATGATTATAACCGCATCGTAGCTAAGTGCTTTTTGCCGGACGGGAGAGACGTGGCCGCAGAAATGATCAAGCAAGGTCACGCTTTCGATATGCCTCGCTATTCAGGTGGGTATTATAAGCGTATCAAGAAAGGAGCTAATGGCGATGGAAAACGACCTCGATAAGCTTATCGGGCAGATTTTATTCTGCGAAGATGCCGACTTATTCATGCGGGTGACGAAACTAGATCGTTATACCGAAGAGCAAATGGGTGGAGCAGTCTTCGTTGTCGGGGAAACGCTAGGCGCTCAAAAACGCGAACACGTGATTGAGCCGGAAGACATCGGGGAAACGGTTTTTGTTATCGCCGATGATTTCCCCATGGAGGACATTGAGCGATATATGGAAGCCGAACTAACGCGCTGCGCGGCTAATGCAGAAATGTTCCAGATCGAGATGCAAATTCCAGACGTAAAACGAAAGAGGGAATTGGATGATAAAATCCCGTTTTGATTATTATCAAAATTGTTTCCGTAATTCAAAAACTCAATGAAATCAGATATTTGGCGATTTTCCAGAATATTGATTTTCCATTTTTCGGCGGTTTGAAGCCCTGAAAACGCGCTAAGTATCTGAATTTATTCGATAATACGACTTTTCGTAATGTATATTATCACACAGGCGAAAGGGTGCCGCGCCTGTAACTTGCGACAGCGAGATTCTGGTGAGAGTCGGTTGCCTACGGTTTAATGCCGCGTGTCGGTTTTTTGGGGAGATCGGCGCGTGTGCGGCCATTTGCTCGCTCAGCGATCACTTCGTCCGCGTGAGCCATAGCGACACTTTCCAGCCACTCTCCAATCGCCATCCCTTCTAGGGCGGCGGCAAAACCAAATTTCTCTTTTGCTTCTTGCGAAGCCCCGCGGATGTTCCACGGGCCTTTCTGCTTATGGGGCATATTCCCTCAAAGTTGTAAAAGGTTAACAAAACACTACTATCATAGTAGTGCTATCTGTGTTTACTCTACAAAAATGTAATGTTCGGATGCAAGGAAAATCATCCGCTCACTTTTCAATGGCGACGGGGGCAGTGAAGGAGGCTGCCAATGTCTGGGCAATCACAGTCGAACGATGCTGCGGCGATTGCGGCAGTGCTGTTATGCTCCGCTATGATACTCGCGGTTTTTATTGCGGCAGCCTTGGCGGCGGCAGCCGTTTTGGCTTGGTTAGGCTTCTCCATAGCTTATCCTAAAGAGTCTGCCCATTATACGACTTGGGGAGTGTTAGGATTGCTGATACTGGCAGCCTTCATTGTCCTTTGGAACTATCTCTATCTTTGGGACATCCCGATATTTCGGGCCGGAGTGATAAGTTTCCTTGTCTTCGTTCCTGCAATCTGGGGACTTTGGCTGTTTGCAAGTGTACCCTCTAATTCGCTGTTCTTCCGGCTCATGAAAATTACGCTCATGCTCCCATTATTGGGCGGCGGGATTT
>JBCAWW010000777.1:0-3297 GCA_038534415.1 Bacteroidota bacterium
TCTATGGTTTTTCCATATAGCTAAAGTTGACCGAATCGAATGATCAAATTTCGATGAATGCATATCCTAATCCAGTCGAAGATATCCTTCATCTCCGTTTGGCTTATGTAGGCCATACTAAACTTATGATTGTCAACACTGCTGGTCAAGTGATTTACAAGCAAAGCTTTGAAGCATCAGCGACTTCGCAAACATTAGATTTACAAGTGTCAGATTGGCCCGCAGGTGTATATCGAGCAGTTCTTGAAAGTGATCAAGCCAGGACTTATCAATCGATTGTGAAAAAATGATTTAAGGCATTGCTTCCTCTTTTGGTTTTTTACTGCTTCGCAGAACGCTTATTTCGAGATATAGCTATCGGGCATGTTTTTAGGCACCGTTTTCTCAGAAGGCTGCAAGGGATTCGAAGTAAAATCCTTAAAGGCCGTAAATAAGCGTTCCGCGCAGCGGTAACCCCCAAAAACTTATCTCCCACTCAAGGATTGGGCCTCCTTGCTCAACTCATAAATCGTATTCTGCACAAATCCCTCAAAAGGGCGACCCGCTGAATCTTTGAGTTGATAGCGAATTTCCATAATCCAGGTCTTGTCAATCTCCGGCACTGCCAAACGGATCGTCTTGCCATCAGGCATTAAATTAGCCTCAGCCACTTTGAGCTTTTTGGCATCATAACGTTTGGAGCCATAAAAATGCGTCCGCTTGAGTTGCCAGGTTTCGATTTCAAAGTTGCTGAGTTCGGCGACACTTGCAGGATCCAGTTCATTGGCAAAAGTCAAATTGATACCGGAAGTATGCGTCTGCAGTTTGATGGGGAGATTCAAATCATTGCCGGTATAGCGGATCCGATAAAATCCTCCATTTTGATAGACTTGGCTGCTGCCCCAAGCGTTCATGCCGATGGCATACATTTGGCCATCCTTCGGATTGAAGCGCGCCCGCATAATGCCCGTCGGAAATCTCCCCACTGGCAATTCGACTATGCCGGCCTGTGGCTGACCTTCCTTTTCTTCTTTGAGCAGGACGAAGATTTTGCCATAACCATAAGAAAGGTTGAGCAGACTCCCTTCGAGTGGTCCCCACTTTTCACTTTCGACCCAAACCAATTCGGAAGGGGAGCGATCATTTTTTTGATCCACCCAAACCAAAGGCGAAACCATCGCACTATTGGAGGTATCATCCGGTGCGCCATAGCCATACATATTGCCGTAAAATTTTCCTTCCTCTACCAGATTGATGCGGTTCATCGGATTCCAATGTCCTTCCTGATCCGTCACATAAAAACTTCCATCCGGATTGCGGCAAACCCCATTGGCTGCGCGAAACCCATGAGCTACTATATCGGTGCGTTCGCCATCGGCGCTGACCCGTAACAAAGTACCGTGCTGAGGTACGAGTGGAGTCCTAGCATGTCGGGCACTTTTGGCGTAATAAAAATTTCCTTTCTCATCTACCTGCAAGCCCATGGCAAATTCGTGGAAGTGCTCCGTCACCTGATGATCATTATTGAAGCTCTCATAATAGTCCGTTTCGCCATCTCCATTGAGGTCTTGGAGTCTGACGATTTGGTCGCGACAGCTGACGTAAATTTTCCCCTCGTGGATTTTGATTCCGAGTGGTTGGTACATTCCCGTAGCAATTCGTTTCCATTTGAGTTCGCCAGATTTTTGGGTGATACCACTGACTTCCCAAACCTCTCCTTCGATGGTACATAAGACTGCGCGTTCCCCGTCGGGATAAAAATCTATCCCACCCGGACGCATGCGGCTCCGCCAAGGATTAGGTATCGGCAAGCTCAATATGTCCACCGCATAGGCAGCAGTATCTGTGCCCGCGATGAGCTCTGAAGTCAATATTTCAGGATAGCGGGTCTTAGCGCCTTGAGTATATTGTGATAAATCTTCAGCTTGCGGTATATTCTCGATTTGCGAATCAAGAAGCTTCTGAGATTCAGCCATTAAGACTTTGACTTTGGTCTCACTTCCAGCGGCAATCCTCAATTGGTGAAATCCATTTTTTTGTTGCAACTGAGCGTTCTCGGAGAGAATAGCTAAAGCCAAAGTATCCGGTGCCAGCCTCAAGACAAGTGCTTGCTCTCCCGCTTGGACATTGAGGGTCCGACTAAAGATGGGGTTCTCTCCCTCGGTCTCCAGCTCAAAGGCTTCCAGTACTTTGCCATCTCCGACCGTATAGGCAAGGACGACTTTTTCTTCGTGATGATAAAGTCCTAGATAGTGCGCCCAATTTTTGGGGAGTGGGCCAAAAGGGCGCCCATCGATAGCACGAAAACGTGGATCTTCAAAGGAACCATTTTGAGGGTTGGCCCAAGCTGGGTTGAGCGGATTTTCGACATGAACCTTGCCGAGGGTACGTGGATAAATGTTGTGGCGATCGTTGAGCAATATGCCTTCCCAATCGATAAATTTGTCGCCCGTCCAAATACCAGTCAACCGCATAAGGTCGTGATCAAACAGTGCCCAGGCTTTACCCGCCGCTACGCCGCCTTCCCCCTGATCCAGTCGGATGACGATGCCCTTATAAGCAAAGTTGAGATCCTGATAATTTTCATTGGGTAGGGGAGAAGGCCCGCCAGATATTTCCCGTTCGGGAGCATTGGGGCCGGCGAGTTCAAAAGTGTTGATCCAAAAGTCGCCATAGTTCATTTCGGCCCAAGGCTGATAAATTTTTGGTTCAGGGCCGATTTGAGTTCCTGGAGGAAGGCTAGCGAGGTAAGCCTCATCAATTTTAAAATCTTGCTGACTCGGATTGCTCCGCGCATAGGTCTCATAGATAAATTGAATGACAGCATATTTTTCTTGCGGGACGAGCTGCACTTGTGCTGGCATCCTACCAAGGCCTCGGCTGATAGTTTGATACATGCCATAAGGATCGCCAGCATACTTATAGGTATCTTCCCAAAATTTATGAGCATTTGGAATCGAACCTGCTTGCCCCGGATTACCGTGACAATTAAAGCAAGTGTTGTTGTAGATTCGTTCTCCTTTGGTATAGCCATGATCATCGAATGCTTCGATCATACTAGCGTGATCAATTTCTTGTTCGTAGTCCGGCAAGTCTGAAACTGCTAATAAAAACTCAGCAGGCACCGAACTTTCGGCTGCGGCTGCGGGTGATTTTTGGCAAGCATTATAGGTCAATAGTAAACCCAAAGCGAGCGCAAGTGAAGTAGTGTAGTTTAGTAATGAGCGCATATTACTAAAGCTAAAAAAATCCCGCTGAGAATTAAACAAGCTGACCTACTACCCACAAAGTATTGATATAGAGGATTATCAAGGCCGT
>JBCAWW010000778.1:0-3293 GCA_038534415.1 Bacteroidota bacterium
ATCAGAGGTGCTATCCGGATCTGGGCTAAACAAAAGCTTAGAGTACATGGGATTTTGATCATCCAAGAGCGCATGCATCGACAAGTGCAAGATGGCATAGTCAGCAGTTTTGGCTTTAAAGTTGGCCTCAGTTGCTTGCTCATCTAAAAATGCTTTTCCCTGCAACATAGCCGCAATCTTTTCGACTTCTTGGCGAGCGGCTGGCAAAGGTAGTTCTCCTTCCCGCACTAATGCCGTCAACATATTTGAGTCCGCTTGCCCTGCCCATTGGCTTTGATTATAGCTAGCCGCAAAGCCTGCAAAAAGATCACTTTTATTGGCTGACAAAGCAGGATTTAACTGTTCCTGAAATACCGAGGCTGAATAGGCATAGCTAATCGCATATCGCTTGAACAGATACTCTATTTCTTGAAACGAACTAGGCGTTCCCCGCAGGGATAAAAGCTCAAAAGGCAACAGATTTAAAGCAGCATCTGGTACAATAATTAAAGATTGGACCTCCGCATTCAGTCCTTCCAAAGCCGGAGCCAAGATAGATTCATAAAGCGTATTAGAAAGTCCTGTAAAATCTCCGAGTAAGCTATTGGGGTTTTGAGCGGCATCGCGAAAGGCTTTGATATCCTCCGTTAAATTAGCGGTGCGTGGGAGTTTGAACATACGCGTTTGCGCGGCTCCTATCTGCCAGATGATGACACTTTTTTCTAATAGGGTATAAACCAACATCGCCGTTGCGGGTGGCAAGTTGGCTTGAATCTCCGCAGGTTTGGCGATGGAATTTCCGTGTTTAAGTTGAAAGTATCGAGGATATTGTACCGCTAGTTTAGCCAATAGAGAATCATACCTTAGCTCATAGCGATCAATCTCATTATTTAGCTCAAGAATCTCTTCCCTCCCCAATTCGGCCTGCTCATAATACAAATCCTCTCGCAATAGGGTCAATTTAGCCTTCAATTGCCTTTCTAGTTTTTTGAAGGACTCGGGTACATCGGCAAACTCTAAGGCCTCCACAAAGCGTAGTTGATCATAGAGGGCAGCGGCTTTAGAGTTTTCCGCGTAGCGGAACGCTTTGGCTATTAGTTGGTCATCAGGCTCAATGGCGTTTAGATCGTATGTAGTCTCCAGCGCAATACCCAAAAGATCCTTTCCTTTTTTGCGCATAGTTTCGCGACTAGGGCCATCAATATCGCTGAGACGAGCTCCATGCAGTACCAATTGTCCAGAGTCAACCAAGGCTAAAATCTCACTTAAGTTAGCCGCAGTAGCTTTTTCATGCGTCCTTATTGCACCGGCAAAAGACCCAAAGCCCTCCAAAAGAGAAGGCTTGAAAATACTTTTGCCGATACTGCCATCTAGGCTTGATTTTTTGAGTTCGGCAAGGCCGGCATCAAGCATCTCTCGTCCTTTGACAGGATCTCCCAAAGCCCAATAATCCAAGCCCAAAGCAATGAGCGCTTCGCCATAAACCTCCTCAATATTGTCTTGACCCGCTTGTTTGATTACTCGTTGATGATAGGCTTTGGCTAGCTGATAATCTCCATTTTGGTAAGCTAGCCCCCCCAGATTGTTTAAACAGAGCAGCAAATCATAATCGTTGGGTTCACGAGAGGCTTCATAAAAATCTAATGCTTTTTGATAAAAATAGCGGCTCGAATCTAGTTGCCTTAAGCCTTCATAGGTCGCACCGAGATTGAGGTAGGTATTGGCGAGAACGGGATGGTTTTTCCCTAATCGGGAACGCTGCAACTCCAAAGCCTGAAAATGATACGGCAAGGCTTCCTCATAGCGCTTCATCACTTCGAGCATATGCCCAATATTGGTGAGATCATTGCCGATTTGGGGGTGATTATCACCATAATAATAGCGATGCCCCTCCAGTCCCAGCCGATTGTATTTGAGAGAGCGAGTAAAGTCTCCCAAACCGTTGTAAGCCGTACCAATATTGATCCAAGCATGTGCAACGGTTAAGGTATCACTGCGGGACATTTCAGATTGCTGCAGCCGAGCGATAATGCTTTGAAAAGTACCAATTGCCTCTTCATAGTTCCCTCTGCGGCTATTCATCAAAGCCATATTAAAACTAGAGACCCGAATACGATCCTTCAGCCTTAGTGGATCTTGTAAAGCAAGATTGAGGCTGATTTGATAATATTTTTCCGCATTATCTAAGTCACCCGACAGCCAGGAACCCGTACCTAGCTCGTTAAAGGAACTTACGATATGTAGATAGGTACTATCGTGCTTGCTGAGCATATCCTCAATGCCAAAAAGTAAGCTATCTTTTGACTCAGCATAATGCCCCGCTCTAATTAGGCAAAAGCCAATTTTATATGTGGCCCGATTACTAGCGTCTTCATTTTTTTCTTCTCTCAAGCGAGAACGCAAAACTCGATAAGCCTGAGCTGCACTATCATAATAGGCATCCTGCTCTAAGGATATGATTGTTTGAAAGGCCTTCTCTATGGCCAAGGAATCCACGCTCTGGGCTCGAGCAAACTGGAGGAGAAATAGACCAATAATAAGTAGGAGCGTGTTTCGCATATGCTTAAAAATACAAAAAAAGCCGACCTGTCTAAGACAGATCGGCCGCAGTGTGGTTACACAACAACATTAGCCGAATTAAGGTTGTGTAAGTATATGCTGGCGCAGCTCCCGCAGTAAGCGGTCCTGTTCAGCCAGCTGGGTTTGCATCTGGACTAGCTGAGATTGCTGATCCTCGATAAGGGTTTGCTGTTCTTGTATTGCCTTCACCAAAACCGGAAGAAGGTCGGTATAATAAATCCCTAGTAAGCTAGTGGCTTGAGGACTTTTCGCCCCACTTTCCTCGTCTACGATCCACTCGGTATCGACTACTAGCTCTGGTAATATATTTTGTACATCCTGAGCAATCAGACCGATTTTGCGCCCTTGCTCTGGATAATCATTCCAGATATAACTAATAGGCTCTAGGGCCATCACCTCATTCAAACCATAATGCAAAGCTGTGATAGATGACTTTTCTCGTCGATCAGAGGTATTGATGGTTCCATTGAGGGAGTAGATGGTATTCCATCGAAAATTAGATTGGCCGAGACTGCGTGAGCCATCGATTGAAGGAGCCAGATGGGCATTGGTGCTCATCAGGAAGCTACCACCGTCGGTGAACGTTTCGCTCGATCCTATCTGTAGCTGATGATGTATTTTGACGAGTCCGTTATAATATCGGCGGAGGCAACAGCAATCAATGGACAAGCAATGCAACTGATCCACTTTTTGAAGCAGGCATTGGTAGCAATGTCTTCAATCCGGACAATGCA
>JBCAWW010000779.1:0-3291 GCA_038534415.1 Bacteroidota bacterium
CTTGACCGACGGGCAAGGAGATTTTTCGGATTGGATCGAAATCTATAATCCCAGTCCCAATCCTGTGAACTTGGCAGCTTGGTATTTGACTGATGACTCTACTCAATTAGATAAGTGGAGCTTTCCAAGTCAGATGCTTGCGGCAGGAGCCTATTTGATCGTATATGCTTCAGATAAGTATCCGACTAGCCTTGATGGTGGGCTTCATACCAATTTTATCCTCAACAAAGGCGGAGAGTATCTCGCTCTAGTCAAGCCTGATTTAAGCTTGGCACATGTCTATCAAGCTTATCCCGCACAGGAAAAATATCATTCCTACGGCTTACTCCTTGGTACTACCGCAGATCCCAATAATCCCGCAAACGGACGCATCCTTGCAACGCCTACACCGGCTATGCCTAATAGCGATCCCTTGAGCCCAGCACTAGACTTCTCGGTTGAAAGTCGTTATTTCTTTGATCCTTTTAGCCTTAGCCTCAATACACCGGTTCCGAGCGCTGATATCCGCTTTACAACGGATGGTACAGAACCTAGTATCAGTTCGCCTTTATACACAGGAGCAATCAGTATCAGTGCCAAGACCACGGTCAAAGCGAAATTGTTTTTTAGCGGTGGAGGCCAGAGTGAAACGCTCGTTCATCGCTATTATAAACTGGCTACGGCATTGCAAACGGTAGATTCTGATCTGCCAATTTTGATTATTGATACCGATGGTCAGGCGATTGGTAGTGGTACCAAAACGGCAAGTTTTTCTGCACTCATTGAGCCAAATACGACTATCGGCCGTACTTCATTGGGGGATTTACCTAGCTTTGCTGGTCGAGTAGGATACCGAGTAAGAGGAAGTTCTTCGGGAGGTTTTCCCAAAAAGCAATTCAGTATGGAGCTTTGGGATGAGCAAGGCGAAGACCTAGCTGGCCCTCTGCTCGATTTGCCTGAAGAATCAGATTGGGTGCTGTATGCACCAGGCCGTTATGATCGTTCGCGTCTCAACAATATGATTATGTACGATCTTTCCAATCGGATTGGTCGCTATGCTCCCCGCACTCGCTTTGTCGAAGTCTATCTCAACACCGGTGGGGGAGACGTAGAGGCCGGTGATTATTGGGGACTGTATATTATCGTCGAAAAGATCAAGCGCGATGCTGACCGGGTGGATGTTGAAAAACTAGCGCCGAGTCAAAATTCTCTCCCCGAATTAGATGGCGGCTATATGCTCTCGGTTGATCGTTCGTACGAAGGACAGAACCGATGGAATACAAGCCATCAAGGCAACCTCAACCATGTCTATCCCAAATGGACTGACATCAGCAATGAGCAAAGGGATTACATCCGTAACTATCTCAAGGCTTTTGATGATACGCTTTATGGTGCCAATTGGACCGACCCTGAGATAGGTTATGCTCAATATTTAGATGTCCCTGCCAGCATTGATCATCATATCCTCAAATGTATGGCACATGAGGTAGATATGCTTCGTCTGAGTACCTATTTGTACAAAACGAGAGGAGGCAAATTGGCTTATGGGCCTATTTGGGATTTTGACCGTTCTCTACAATCGACTGATGGACGAGACGACAATCCCCAAGGTTGGAGCTACTATCGAACTTATACTTGGTGGTCCCGACTATTTTCTGATCCGGAATTCGATCTGGCCTGGTGGGATCGTTGGTACGATTTGCGGCAAAACGACTTATCTACTGCAAGCCTCAATGCCTTAATCGATAGTGTGGGAAATCTGGCCGCGGAATCCGTCCAAAGAGACAATACTCGCTGGTTGAGCAGTGGTTATGGTTTTCGCTATGGAGGCTATGCCCAAGAAATTCAGGAAATGAAAAATTGGCTCCAACTCCGCTGTGAATGGATTGATAGTGAGTTTATTGCCCCTCCAGATTTTAGCCTAAATGGCGGGGTGGTGGCAGCAGGTTTTGCCCTTACTTTGAGCAATCCTAACGGTGCCGGTGATATTTACTACACCCTAGATGGTTCTGATCCTCGCGAGTTTGGGGGGATGCTTTCAGCGAACGCTCAACTCTATAATTCGCCAATCCCGATCAATGGTACGGGGGTGATTTATGTTACCGCAAGAGTTAAGGATGGTAGCAGTTGGGGCGCCAAAAGAGCTTATGGATACATCTTGCCTCAAGATCATGCTGGGCTTGTTATCAACGAAATACATTACCATCCAGCTGATAGCTTGAGCTTAACAGGAGATAGTTTCGAATTTATCGAACTCTATTATCAGGGGGCGAGTGCTCTCAATCTTGCTGGCCTAAGATTTAGGGAGGGAGTTGATTTTGTTTTCCCTCCGGGAACGCTTATCCAGCCCGATAGCTTTTATGTAATCGCCCAAGATGAGGCCCATTTTGAAAGCTTATATGGATTTACACCCCATGGCGTTTATACTGGCGGACTTGCCAATAGCGGCGAATCAATTGAGCTGATTGGGCCTCAAGGCCAGATGATCGACCAAGTACCCTATGACGATAAGTTGCCTTGGGCCACCGCGGCCGATGGCTTTGGGCCTTCCCTCGAATTGTTAAGTCCCAATTTGGACAACTCCCTAGCTGGTAGCTGGGAGGCAAGCGTTCCGCGAGGCGGTACTCCCAATGCGCCTAATTCTCGCTTTTGCGACCCCAGCCCGCCAAGCGTGATTATCAACGAAATACAATATCATTACGATCTCCAATTGGGCTCTTTGGCGATTGGCGATTGGCTAGAACTTTACAATCCTAACCCGAGCGCGATCGACTTGAGTGATTGGCAAATTCAAGACCAGCAAAATACCTATATCCTGCCTCCCGGAACCAGTATTCCCGCCAATGGTTTTGCGATTTTGGCGAGTGATCCTACCGCCTTCGCAATGGCGCATCCTACTGCTACTTTGGTATATGGTCCATTGGGCTTTAGTCTCAACAATGGCGGCGAGCAGCTTATCTTGAGCTCAGACCAAGGATGTTTGGTCGACGCCCTACAATACAATGATAAATCTCCTTGGCCTGAGGAGGCTGACGGGAGCGGCAACAGCCTTGCTTTGAGTGATCCCAATAGTGATAATGCGGATCCGCTTGCATGGTTTTCTTCTAACAATTTAGGAGGCACGCCTGCCGCCGCAAATACAAGCGGTCTATGTGATGCTGCTAGTATTAATTATTTGATAATCAATGAGATAAATTATCACTCCCCCGCGGCTTTAGATCCGGGAGATTGGATAGAGATTTATAATCCTTATCCCTATGCGGTCGATATTTCAGGCTGGGAGTTTCACAATGATCAGTATTTTTTTGAGAT
>JBCAWW010000780.1:0-3282 GCA_038534415.1 Bacteroidota bacterium
AATGAAGCTGTCATTCATCCCGAACTGATGGCCGAAATGGAGACTCAAGCGCAAAATTATTTACCCGTGTACATCTTACTTGCCGATCGTGTCGATGTAAGTGCGATGGACACTGACTTTCAAAAGCGCAATGTGCCTCGCCAAGCGAGAGTGCCTCAAATTTTGCAAGCCCTGCAAGACAAGGCCAATGCTACTCAAGGCCCACTCCTAGCTACCTTAAAATCTATGGACGGAGTGGTTCATTCAATGGTCCAAGGCTATTGGATTAGCAACCTTATTTATGCGCACATGACCCCAGAGGCGATCAAGCAGATCAGCAATCGCCTAGACATTGACCGCATCGAATACATCCGTACTCCTACTGTCTCCAAAGTAAGTGAGACAGCCGCCACAATGGTTCCTAATGGCAGAGAGGTTGGCCTATCAGCCATCAATGCTCCTGCAATGTGGAAGTTGGGATATACCGGATATGGTCGTAAGGTCCTAGTCATGGATACAGGGGTAGATGGCGAACACCCTGCCTTGAAGCGTTCTTATTATGGCAACTTCGCCCCTGCTAACCTCGCTTGGTTTGACCAGTGGGGCAACACCACAATCCCTTCTGATTGCGACAGCCATGGCACTCACGTTACAGGTACTACTACTGGACTAAACCCTAATACCAATGATACGATTGGCGTGGCCTTTAATGCCTTTTGGATGGGTTCTCCAGAAATCCCGGGTTTTAGCCCTGACTGTGTTTCCAATTTTAATCCAGCAGGTGTATTTCAGTGGGCGCTAAATCCAGACGGCGATATCAATACCACTGATGATATGCCGGACGTAATCAATAACTCATGGCGTACGCAGCTAGGCAACTACCCAGCTAATTTTTGCGATCCTGGAGCCTTTGGACAGTTGCAGATTACCACTGAAGCAGTTGGTATCATTGCAGTATTTGGTGCGGGTAATGAAGGCCCTGGTGCAATGACCATGGGTGCGGAGCCGAGCTTGAATATGAGCCTTGTCAATACTTTTTCGGTTGGATCAGTTGTTGGCAGCATCAATACTTATCCAATGTCAGGCTTTTCCAGTCGAGGTCCTAGTTCTTGTCCAGATACTGTCAATGCGCTCAACATTAAGCCAGAGGTAGTAGCTCCAGGCAGCAACGTTCGTTCAACCATCCCCAACAACTCCTACGCGGCATTTTCGGGTACCTCAATGGCAACCCCTCACGTTTCAGGAGCTTTCTTGCTACTCAGAGAGGCTTTCCCCAACCTTCCTGCCTACGACATCAAGATGGGACTTTATATGTCAGCCATCGACTTAGGGACAGCAGGAGAGGACAATAACTACGGCAATGGTTTGATCGACGTCAAAGCCGCTTATGATTACCTGATTGCCCAAGGCAATACCCCAATCATTCCAGACCAAAGCAATAATCTCGCTATCGATCAATTCGTCAACCTAGACGAGATTAATTGTTCTCAAAATTTCACGCCCATTCTAAGTGTTATCAATAAGGGTACAGGCGATATCACTGAAGCTCAAATTGAACTTCGTTACTCTGACGGCCTAATCGACACCATCAATTGGACGGGACTTTTGTTTCCAGGTGGAGTCCAACCTATCGTACTCCCCAATAGAACTTTCGTCTCCGGTGGATATTCACTTGAGGTGAACATTCTAACTGTCAACCAAAATGAAGATTACTTCTTCTTGGACAATAAGTATGATGCAAACTTCCAAGTTTTAGCAGAGACTATCACCCCAGATCCTACGCCTATTGTTTGCCCTGGCTCCAATGTATTGCTTAGTGCTACGCCTAGTTCTGGCGAAATCGTTTGGTATGACGCACAAACAGGCGGTACCCTTCTCGGCACTGGCAATACCCTTCAAACTCCCAACATCAACAACAATACCTCCTTTTACGCTATCATCGAACAAGTCGGCCAAGCCGGTAAAGACACTTATATCGGAGATAATGGCTATGTAAACCCCAATGCAGGCGAAGGTCTTATTTTTGACGCCTTTGGCTCCTTTATGCTCAAATCTGTTACTGTATTTTGCCAGGGTGATGGCCAACGTACCATTGAGCTAAGAGATGATGCGGGAAACGTTCTGCAAAGCAAAGATATCCTCATCGGCCTCGGACCAAGAGTCCTTGATCTAAACTTTAACGTTCCCGCAGGGAATAATCTACAGTTGATCGCGACAGGTCCTGGCAACCTATTTATCAGTACTGACAATATCAGCTATCCTTACCTCACTGGGGGGATGATGGAGCTCAAAGGTTCTACTTTAGGAGATGGCGAATATCCTTATTTCTATGATTGGCAATTAAGCTCGCCTTCTATGTGTGATCGCATCGAAGTACCCGTTCAAGTAGGGACCGGTAATCTGGATGCGATTTTTACAGCAAACAGAACCCAGCTTAACCTACCTTGGGGGGGAGAAGTTGACTTTACGGATCAAACTGCCAATGCCGTAAGTTGGGCTTGGGACTTTGGCGATGGCGCAAGCTCTACAGACCAAAACCCCTCTCACACCTATACGGTAGTAGATACTTATAGCGTGATTCTGACTGTAACCAATGCCGATGGCTGTACCGACATCGCAAGCACTACTATTGAGGCTAGAGGATTCAATACCTCCATCGATCAGGATGTGCTTTATAGTGAAGGGCTCAATATCTTCCCTAATCCGGGAACAGGTATTTTCTTTTTGGAGATCGCCTACTCGGCGAACGATAGAGGCGAACTACAGGTATTTGATGCCCAGGGTCGAGTGGTCCGCAGTGAGACGATGAGCTTGAGTCAACCGCAAACGACTCAACTAGATTTATCTAATCTCCCCAATGGCATTTATACTGTGCTTTGGCGAGGTCAAAATCGTAGCGTTGTCAACAAATTGATTAAGCAATAAAATAGACAACAACATAAAAAACCGCCGCAGGCTCAATGCTTGCGGCGGTTTTATTATGTCTCAAACGCTTAGTTAGACAGCGTTTTCTTCGCGAATCTTATTCAGTGCACTACCCGCTCTCATCCACTCAATCTGAGCGGCGTTGAGGGTGTGATTGGTCATAATTTCGTCTTTGCTACCATCAGCATGGTTCAGGACCAACTTAACCTGCTTCTTAGGAGCAAGATCATTTGCAATTACATCAACTGAATCATCTTCCTGTACCAGATCATAATCAGCAGGATTGTCAAAGGTCAATGCCAATACTCCCTGCTTCTTGAGGTTGGTTTCGTGGATACGGGCAAATGACTTCACCACTACCGCACGAACTCCCATATG
>JBCAWW010000781.1:0-3277 GCA_038534415.1 Bacteroidota bacterium
CATTCTCGCTCTATTCATTGCCTTTAACTTTGGCAGCTTTATTTGGGCAGCTTATAAGTTTTTTGATAGATTTTTGTGCCGTTCCGGCAAAAAGGTGAGCGGATAAGGCCAAAGTGCAGCCTAGCCTTTTTGTAAGCATTACAGAAAGACTGAGCAGCGCTTTGCCTATCTCATTTTGAATTAGCGGAGGCCAATCTTTCGTTTGATAAGGGCCTCAAGCCAAGGCTTTGGTAATCTCCTAATCAGCTTGAGTCTTTGTGCATCAGTACCCAAAAGATAAAATGCTTTCAGACGTGATTTTTTCAAAATACCGAGGACATATTGCGCGGCTTTGTCTGCGGACATCGCTTTACGCTCCTTGTTCAGGATTAGCTTTCGTATGTTGGGGATCAAATGGCTAAAATCAGATGCCCCTTGCAGTAGCTCATCAAACTGCCTAATGGCTCGCTTGTGAATCCCCGTGCGTACATTGCCAAAATCCAATTGACTCACTTGAATCCCTTTGGGTTCCAGTTCAATTCGCCAGGATTTGGTCATACATGCCAAGGACGATTTAGAGGCGCTATACATCCCTTGAAATGGATTGCTAAAACTGGCCGAAATAGAGCCAATATTCAATATCCGACCATCTCCATCTTCCATCACGGGGATCAGTAGTTGCGTTAGTTGATAGAGCCCCAGCAAATTTACCTGAAGTTGATAGGCAAAAGTTTCTACCGGAGTATAAAGGACCGTTCCCGGGATCATCACTCCTGCATTGTGGACAATGGCGTGAAGCTTGGCCCCTTTTAGGTCCTTTACCAACTCATCCGCAAAAGCCTCAATATCCTCCAGATTAGCCAGATCAAGTAAATACTCCTTAAAACCTAAGCTTGGGTCAGAGCGAGGATTGCGCGAGCTACCTAGCACCCGGTAATCTTTCATAGCTGCTTTAGCTAAGGCGGCGCCAATACCTGTGCTAGTACCCGTAATAAGGATAATGGGCTTCATGCAGACATAGTGCTGGATGAAAATATTCCTGAGAAAGCCAATAAGCGGGTCCGCAATTCTTTATATCGCTCAATACAGCTTTGAATATCAATCCCCAGAGTTTCAATATCAGAATAGCTAAAACTACACTCCTGTGGTAGAGAAACCGCCATAGGAACCAAATCCAAACCTACCATAACCTTCATCGGCGCAATGGCATGCATACCCATATACTTTTCGTAAAAGCGTTGATGCCTAGGTCGGATGATCGTAGTCATATAATCGACTTGTTCTACTGCAACCGCAATATTATGGACCCGAAACAAAATCCCCTGAATTTCGAAAGAAGCCCTGCGATCAAGCTTAGGCGAAATAGCAAAACGACTAGATTCTAAGAGCGCGGTACGGTTTTGGGTGTCAAAAGCCTCAAAACTCTCGGGATAATACCCACTCAACTGACAAGCTTGCCAACCATAGGCACTGTTGTAGGTGAGACTGCGTACTGTCCCTACAATTTCATTGCCGCGTTTGACCGTAAATAGCTTGCAATTAGATTGATAATCAAACTCATCACCCTCCGGTGAAAGGAGCTGATCCTCGGTAACATCGTAAAACTTCGCTCTCTTGACAAGCGCTGCCTTCCATTGTTGGGCAGTAAGGCACATCTCTACCTGATAATCACCAGTGGTAAACAAAATAGAGGAATCCTTTTCATAATTGATAGCTTTCATGTTTGTAGAAGTTTGGAAATATGTACCCACTCCCCTCTTAAGAGAGGAGAGCAGGAGATAGAAATTCAGTTTCATTTTTTGACAAATCGCAACGTTATCGATTCGTCATCATCCTTGACCTGAAGCAAATAGATGCCTGAGGCCAGCGCGCGGATATCAAGCCCCGCTTCCCCCTCAGAGTAGACATTTCGTTCATGGATGAGTACACGTCCACTCATATCTAGGATATTGATTTCTAGACTTTCATTTTTCACGCTTCGCGGAACGCTCAGTCTCAGAAAATCACTAGCGGGATTGGGCGAGAGTCGGAAGTCCTCGACTCTTAGTTGGTTTATATCTGTAAGAAATAGATTGACGCATGGGAGTGTGTCTATACATCCAATCGCAGAGCTAATCGCTACGGCAAAGGTGCCACTAGAGCTAGGCACAAACGATTCTGTAGTAGCCCCATTGATCGGCGCATTGTCATTATTACAATCCAACCATTGGTAGCTAGCAGCTCCTGCTTCCACACTCAGAGTATCCTCACTCTTGACAATGCTTTCGGTCGAAGGAAAACAGACCAAATAGCAATCGGAGGTATCCACACAACCCGCCGAACTCACTTCTACGGCATACTGCCCACTTTCCATCGCAGTATAAATCGTCACCGTTGCGCCGGCAATCGGACTGTAGTTTTGATCGCATCTGAGCCACTGGTGGGTAGTATTGGCGGGTATATCCTCAGCGATTAGGGTACTACCATTTTGATTCACTAGCGTACTGGGTCCCGTAGAACTTAGATCAAGCGTAAGGATAGAATCACAACCAAAAGAGCTAGTCAATACGACATCATACATGCCAGGAGCTTCGTAAGTCAGACCATTGCTTGGCAAGGTGTATGATTTACAGACAGCAAGCTGAGCAGTATCCCTTAGCACCAGGCAGTCAAAATCCCACTTAAATATTTGTCCAAGGTTGTTTGCGCCAAAAGGCCCATTGGCAGAGGCGGCATAGCCTACACTATCATTGAGAAAATCCATGGTACCAATGGAGGTTGTATTGTCAATCGTATACCAGGTATTGCCCAGGTCGTAAGTGATGGCCGTGCCAACTCCTCCTCCTGTAGCGACAAGGCTACCCAAAACAAAAGTTCCACTAGTGCCGGGTATGTAACTTAAGCCGGCTACGGCCAAATCAGGAGAGCCCTGAGTCCAGTTTTGCCCACCATCACGGGTAGTAAAAGAGGTAGTGGGCTGGCCATAGGAAAAAGTAGTGTCATAATCCGTTACGATCATTACCGTTTGGGCGTCTTTGACCGCGATAGTTACAGGCAAATAGTTGAGGCTCTGCACAGGACTAAAATGCCGCACCCAATTGTAGCCTTTGTCTTGGGACATCCAATACCCTTTATTGGTACTCACGACTATGGTGTCGCCAATGACGTCAAATCCCGAACCTGTCGCCCAAGAATAGTATCCTTGAAACTCCGTAGCATCATAAGTCGGCATAGAAGTACCAGGAGGAAGGGTGGTAGAGGCCGTACTAATATGTGTCCAGCTTTGCCCTCCATCTGAACTGACAGTTGCGTTGGCAAT
>JBCAWW010000782.1:0-3277 GCA_038534415.1 Bacteroidota bacterium
TGAAGAATAATTAATCTCCTTCGTGATATGCGTATAAAAGGCGATCACCTTCTCTTCATCCGTCATGCCTGGCTCGACCAATTCATCATAGAGATTTTCTAGATAGGGATTAGGATCTAGCTTGCGATAGGTGAGCTCATCATACCACTCTACGTATTTACTCCAATCCGTCTCATTTGAAAACCACAAGGAGGGCGACGAATACCAATCCGCAAAGCCAGCCTCCTCTTCTTTCAACTTCGGTACATCCTTAAGTTCCCAGCGGTAAAAATCATAGCCCGCTTCTGTACGTTTAGTCGGCTCTTGATCGATACGATAGGGTACATAAGGTAGCTTTTCCCCTTGGGGAACGCCTATCTCCAAATACGTAAAGTGGATCGGGTATGAAAGCATAAAAGGCTGCCAAAGCATCCAATGATCCCCAAACGGAAACTCCTGCCAGCTAAATCGATCCGTTGCTGTGCCCTCTGCATAAATACGATCACCTGGTCGTAAGTCCTTGAAGACCGCAAAATTACCGTTTTGCTCAGGTCTAAATTCCGTCCCATCAGGACGTACCACCTTGATAGATACATTGTCGCCGAGATAAGAAAAGCTGGATTGGGTCCAAGCTCGCACCCCATTAACCGTATTGATTTGAACGAGCATCTTTTGGGTACTCTCAACATTGCCTGAGGTATCGACCAAAAACTGCATCGTACGTAGCGGGATGATGACATTTTCTTGCTGATATCGTTCTTGCCACTCCGCTTCTTGGGCCAGAATATCTTCAAAGCTGATTTCCTCAAATGCGTTGCGCGCCTCAATCGGCGAACGCAGCGACTTGATTTTTCCACTCAGCTCATCTCTGTAGTAGGAAACCGTCTTTTTATGGATATTGGCCAATTCGTAATAGCGTAAGGCGCTATCTAATTGCCCCATATCTTGATAGATTTCTCCTTTCAATTCAAGTAAGGCGCCAGAGTTTGGGTGACATAATAAGCCTTCCTCTATGCTTGCAAGGGCTTCAGCTTGTTCCTCTTCTGCCCGATGGTAATTGGCTTTGCCAGTAAATGAATTTACATAAAAGGGAAATCGAGCTACCGCTTCTTCATGTCCTTTGAGCGGATTTTCTTTTCGCTTTTTCCGCTCACGCTTTAACTTTTGAGCCTTACGCCAGCGCTTGAGAGAAAACTTCTCCTTCTCTCCCTTGCCCTTGGTCGTATAAGACTCCCTAAACATATTTTCATAGTCGGGGTAGCGTTCGACGATGTCGCCCTTATAAATATCAAGGGTATCAGTCCAATTTTTGAGTCGATAAAAATCAATGGATTTTCGAATGGTCACTCGATTTGAACTAGCCACCTCCTGTAGCAAGCTCAACCAATTATAGTAAAGCTCGCTTTGCATTTCTGCATTGAGCCGAGTCATCTCACGATTTACCAAAGGATAGAAAGGAGTGGTGTTTAGGTCCACCCGCTCTAAGCTACGAGAGGCCTGCACGAAATTGCCCACCTTGCCATGAAACATCGCCAAAAAGCTGCGGAGATATACTGACTCAGGGTAGCGTTCCACCGCAGGTGTGAAAAAAGAAATCCCCTCCTTATAAAGCTCTTTTTTTAACAGTAAACGAGCCAACAAATAATAATCACTCCATTGAAAATCCTCCGACTGAATCTTGCTTTTTAGATAGACTAAGTTTTGATCTTCCAACTGCTCAAACTCTTTTAGCTCGCCTTGCGCCCCATTAGGTTTCGCCGCTGACAGATCGGCCAACTTACCTGTGGTCTCCAGTAAACGAATCACTACCCCTTCACTTTTTGTTTGACGGCCATATCTTTCCGCAGTGTCGAAGAAAGAAAATTCTTCATATTGTCTAATATTTGGATTATACGGACTTAGTTTTATTCGCAAATTATGGATGCCTGCGCTCAGCAAAATGCGAAAACGTTCTCCGTCATACTCCATTCCCCTGCCATCAGGGTCGCTCAAAATCAATTTTCCGTCAACCCACAATTTGATCGGCAAGCTCCGCCCAAGCTCAAGAACAAGCGTCTGTTCCTCCTCCAAAGCAAAGCGTTTGTGTAAATAATAGAGATCACCAATCCGATTGGCGGGAAGGTAAGTATCCGATGGATTAAGGATCCCATCAGGGTCTTGTTTCTGTGGTTGGATCCACCTCAATGGTTTACCGACACCATTGTCGTAGGCTTGATTCGTGATTTGCGTAAGGGATGCCTCGGGGCCGTACACTTTGCCAAAGCCACTGCCACCAATATTCCGGAAGGGACCAATAAAATACCAGTCTGGTTTCAAAAAGAGGGGCTTCATTGCCTCACAAAGCTCCTCATAGCTATCTGGTCGCGTTAGAAGCGCTAATCTTGTTTGATAAGGCAATTTTACATTTTCGCTCAAGCGCTTATCCTGCACGAGCTCTTCAATTTGCGATTTACTCAGATCAAGAGCCGGAAAAGCATTGAAATAAATATCTTGTCCCGCCTCTAGGAGTAACTTTTCGGTAAGCTGGTCCTGCAACTTGGAGTCCCGAAAGATATCAGTCAAGTAAAGCAAACCTAAGACACTTTGCTGGTCGCTACTGTCCTGGGCCAAGGCCTGCGAGAAGCTTTCTCGAGCTCCTAAAAAGTTATTTTCCAGCAATTGGTCCCAGCCATTTTGCTGTTGGCCCCAGAGTAGGTTAGCCCATATACTACTGAATAACAGCAGCCCAGTTCGAAAATTCATTATGTGGATTTGCGTGTTTAGCTTGGAAAAATGTCCGCCTCCTGATTGTGTTCCTTTTCAATATACGATGATAAGCTCTGAAATGGTTGCGTGATATATCCTTTTTCCCGCCTGTAAGATGTTGCGAAATTTCGTGATACTTATTTCAATATTTTGGTATATATTTTGAATAAGTCTTCAATTTAACCCGAAGCACCTTCGTTCTCACCCCTAATCAATGTAGCTTGAAATACGGCAGCTTAACAATTCTCTTGCTCCTTAGCTTGAGTGCTTTTCCTCTCTCTGCGCAAATAAACCTGACCTCATTTTCTACCCTCCCAAACACCATCAACGAGACCTCTGGTCTTGCCGCCAATGGTAGCAACAAAGTCTGGACTCACAATGACTCCGGAGGCCAAAACAAACTCTATGAGATAGACACGATGGGTAATATTACCCGTACCTTGACGATTCTCAATGCAACCTTAGTAGATTGGGAAGAGATGGCCCAAGACGATCAGGGCAATTTTTATATTGGGGATTTTGGTAACAACGGCAATGCGCGTAACAACCAAAA
>JBCAWW010000783.1:0-3273 GCA_038534415.1 Bacteroidota bacterium
CCAGTGATAGGATCAGACGAAAATAAAGACGGAAAATAATGTCCTATCCGTATCTCGTGTCGATACTCCTGCGCCTCAAGTGAAGAAAGGGAAAACAGCAATGCTGCCCCAAATAAAATGAGATGTTTCATGTGTGCTATTAATTAAATCAACCCCAAAAAGCACATTTTTTTTAAATAATTGATTGATATATCAACTAATTAAACACTTAATATTATGAAGTTAACCGCAATCACGGCTCTACTGAGCCTCGTCATGAGCCTGAGCTTGATGAGCTTTACCCAAGCTGAAACTGGCACCGAAAAAGCCATCCGTAAGGTGCTCGAAACCTTTGTCAAAGGAGGCGATAAACAAGACGTAGCCATGCTCGAAGGGGTACTACATGAATCTTACCGAGTCGTGTGGAATGACCAAGCTTCTGGCGCTGTCAAAGTCTTAGATCGTACGACTTACCTCAGTTTTATCGAGCAAAAGAAATTTGGTGGCGACAGCAGGACTTTAAAGATCGAGTCTATTTCGCTGCAAAACGAAGCCAATGCTTCTGTTAAAGTCTTTTTGGACGGTAATGCCGCGGATTTCAGAGGACTTATCAGCTTGGTCAAGGCCGAAGGAAGGTGGCAATTGGTACAAGACTTGACCTTGATGGAAGTCGCCAAATAAGACCTGATTTGCACGAGGGAGGCACTTTTGAGGTGTCTCCCTGCAATTTGGACCAATATTTCCACTCTTTGAGCTAATTCTCCAAATTCTGAATTCGGCCTACTCATACCTTTGAAGTGTTGATAACAAAAACCTTTAAAACAATAATTATGAGTAGCCTCAGCAATAGCTCCCCTCGCCCTACTAACTTTTGGGTACAAGAAGCAAAATCGGTTAAAGCCATGCAGATCCTTGTGATCGTAAGAGCCTTATTGGCCTTGGTTTTTTATATCGTTTTTTCGATCAACGATATCACGATAGGTGCAGTTGGACCAGAGATTATCCTGTATACATTTTTAGGGTTCTCGCTATTAGCGATTCCGATTTTCTACTTTATCCGCAAGCGTAATCTACTCGCGACGCGTATCAGCATTATTGTCGATTTGCTTGCCGCCCTGCCGGCAACGGCCTTTATCAGTATTGTACTTTCGGTAGTGATCTTTGGCTTGAGCTTTAGCAAATCAGCCAAAGCCTATTTTCAAGGATAGACCTATTTTTAGAGATCCCCCTAAAGCCACCTATCGAGGGCTTTAGGGGGATTATGCTTGGATATCTGCGAGCTACAAAATGAGTTAATGAACCTTCATTCACTTACTCATCATTTTCTGCAAGCGCATTCATGATGCTCGTTGAGATAGTCGATGCTTTCTTGACAAAGCTTTTCTAAGGTCGGTATATCAATGTCGGCTAACTTCTTGACGTAGATACAAGCCTTGCCCATTTTGAACTTGCCAAACTCCTCTAACAAGTTCCTACTCCGCTCCGTATCCGAAAATACATAAAGAGAAAACTGGGCTTTGCGCGGCGAGAAACCAAGCATTGGGGCATCGCCTTCATGTCCGCTGGCATATTTGTAGTGATAACTCCCAAAGCCGATGATGGTAGGGCCCCACATTTTGGGTTCAAAGCCCGACCATTCCTGCATCAGCTCTATCAGGCGAAAACTGTCTTCTTTTTTCCAGTCCTGTTCGACGTAGGAGTTGATAAAATCATTAACGCTAACTTCTGTCTCGACGGTTTTGTTCTTTTTGGCCATAGACCCAATTTATCGATTTTTTGATAGTCCTAAGGCATTTTCAGAGGGCTTAGTTTACTTGGAGTTTTCCTACTATGGCCTGCTTCGCAGAACGCAATCTCACGATATAAAAACCGCTCGCCCAATCACCAATTTCAAGCGCATGGAAATGGAGCCTGCTGGCGCTTAGTTCGCCAAGCTCTTCGGACCATACTTGCCTACCGCTCATATCGTATATCTCAAGGCTAAACGATTCGGTTTCCAAAGCACCAATGCTAAATACTACGCGATCATCAGCGGGATTGGGAAATATCTCTAAAAATGATTGTACCTGATTGATATTAATGCTTTGCGTGATATAGTCAGAGCAGCCACCAAACCAAATTTGTAAGCCTACTTCATAACTCCCGCCTTCCTTGAAAAGGTGAGTAGGATGAATATCAGTACTCCTAAGGCCATCGCCAAAGTCCCAAAGTACTCGATCATAGGGTTTACTTAGGTTTTCAAAACTGACTAAGTTTTGGTTTTGCCGAATGCTAAAGTCCGCAAAAGGATCAATCTGTAAGCCTCGATTGATCGTAATCGGTACCCTTTCGCTCCAGCAAGAGGCCGCTCGTACTCGCCAATTGAAAAAAGGAAGATACAATGGCCCACTTATGCTATCGATCTGGATGAGTCCTTCGATCTGGTAAGGAAAGTGGAGTCCTTGGTCTTGAACATGAATGTGAGCAGAGTTGCCGCGCATGCTGTATTGCCCGGCAGGAAGCACCCAATTGACGGCTACGCGCTGGTGACCGGCAGGAATACTATCATTAAATGCTGCTTGGAGGCTAGGAATATCTTCTACCAAAAATGCAACCACATTAGTGGTCGAATCCGCATACAGCTCAAAGGATTCAAAAATGATGGGCTCATGCACGGTGAAATGTATGACTGAAAAACCATTTTGCGGCCAAGGATAGCTAATACTCTCATCGAGTTGAGGCCCGAAGCTTTGGGCGACTTGGGGATCCTCGCGTTCTACGAAGTAGCGGGTATTGCCATAGATGATAGGCGTTTCAAAGTTTTCGCCTTGATGGATCAGATTATGGTCCCAATCAAACCAATTGACCGTATAACCCTCTGAGGCCACGAAAAATCGAAAGCTTTCGGGGCCACAGCGAGTAGTGTCGATAGGGCTAGGGGAGGGGACTGAGGTTTGAGGACTTATTTGGGCAGGGAGACTCTGGCAAAGACTCTCTACTTGCCAATCGTAGATAAAATGATAGCTGTCTCCTTGGCTACCATTAATTTCAAATAAGCCTGCAATGTTATCATCTTGTTTGGCCTCACTAGGGATGACAATGAGGTTATTGGCAGATAAATTGATGAGATAGTTGAAACCTGCTTCAAAGTATTGATCCAGTTCGATGAGGTTTTCACCGGCTACTCCAGCTATCACTTTTTCAATGGAACGAGTTCGGTCTGGATAATACAAATTGACCCTTATTTCGCTAGGGGCTGAAAGCATCACCTTAAAAGATTGGAAGTAAATCAAATCGCCTGCTACGAAATATTGG
>JBCAWW010000784.1:0-3271 GCA_038534415.1 Bacteroidota bacterium
ACCCCTTTATCAAGCTTCACAAAGCTTTTGGGCTGAGGCTGACTCAAGTCTTTTTAGCCATCCTCTTTGCCTTTTATCATTTAGGGGAAGACACTATTGCTACAATCTTTCTTGGTCCCGGCGTTTGGGCATTTGTCTATGGGATGGCAGCGGTCTACTCCAAAGGTATTGCCCTGCCTACAGGCCTACACTTTGGGGCCAATTTTGTACTGGCAATACTCGGAGATAAAAAAGGAATTGATCCAATCTTGATTGTGGACTATGTAGAGGAGGCAAGCCCTGAAATGATCGCTCATACAGAAACACTAGGCATACTCATTCAGCTCGTACTATTCCTGGCTGCCTTGATAGCTATGGAAATGTATATAAGAAACCATAAATCGGATAGCATTCTGTAATCCAGTTTAGCCGACTTGCTACAAACTAGCTCTAAACGCCACAAATAGATTTCTTCCTGCTGCCGAAATCCGCGATGAAAAAGGTCGATAATGTTGACCCATGATGTTTTCGCAACCAAGTTGGAGCTGATTGCCTTTTTTGAGTTCATAAGTCGCCCTGAGATTGACAATAGCCCAGGCTGGCCATCCATCAGGCGTGGCAAAACCAATGTCTCCTTCATCCCGCGGACTAAAGCGATCTAGTCTTTTCCAGCCCTGATAGGGAACGCTCAGTTCTGCCTGAAAGCGTCCTTGTTCATATTGCAAGGCGCCTCTACCAAAGATCGGAGGGATGTGGTCCAAGGGCACATCATTGCTCAAATCTTGGCCGTAAGTATAGGTAAAGCTATGGCTGAGCTTCCAATCCCCCAATTTGAGCCATGCATTAGTGCTCGCTCCTACTATCCGGGCTTGTCCTGCATTGACATTCATTTGCACTTGGCTCAGGACGCCTTCATAGAGGATTTCAGAGGCTCCATTATAGTTTGCTGCTCGCAGAACGATTGCCTCACGATACCAAGTATGCCAGCCCACGAGCTCTATCATCGCGTTTTTGCCAAAGCGTTTACTCAGGCTAAGCTCTAGATTATAAGTTGTCTCGGGTTTGAGCGCTGGATTGGGGACGACCACGCTGCCGGGTTGGCTATCAAATACTTTGGCAACATCGTCCAGATTAGGCGCTCGAAAGCCAGTACCCGCAATCGTCGAAAAGCGGAAACCTGCGGGCAGTTTAAATACCACGCCTAGATTACCGCTGAGCGAACTATTGTTTTGCCGGATTTCGTCAAAAGGAAAGCTAAAAAAGCTCGTATCCACAAATTGAGAATAGAGACTGACTTGGTTGAAGCGCAAGCCCTCAGTCAACATGATTCGCTCACTGATTTCCCAACGATGGGTAAAGTAAGCGGCCGCACTCCACCAATTGCTCCCCCCATCTGGATAGCGAGTATCCAAGGCTAAGCGTTCTCCGGAGGAGATATCCTCCCTAAAAGCGCTCGAATTGACACGATTATAGGCAAAGTCCAGACCGTAAGCCAACTCATGTACTTGGGCCAGGGTCTTGGTCAAATTGAGATTGAGGCTGGCTATTTTGACGTCTTCAATCCGGTGATTGCGCAAAATTTCTCCCACCTCGCGACTGACTCGACTCTCTTCGAGATCTTGGCCCGCGATGATCAAATCTAGATGATCATAGAGCGCTGTAGACTGATAGGAAGAAAGATGGTAAGAGAGCAACATGCGCTCCTGCGGCCCATAATACCACTCGGCATAGCGTAGGCTACTGTCGCGGATTTGAGTGAGGCGGTCAAAGCGATTGATATTGGTGGAGGTCGAATACTGAAATTGTAACTGATGCTTGAGCTTGGGAGAAGGGACAAACAAAAGCTTTTGCGTAAAATCGAGCTGGCCGTAGGCGGTAGGGCGCATCTGCTCAGGCGAAAAATTGGTCGTCAAAAAGTCTTGTCCGCCAATAGGATCGATATAATTGGGCCGCAATCCCCAATCTGGGTAGGCTAAATACTCTCTTTGCCCCACTCGCAGATCGCCAAAGCGATTAAGGCTGATGCTGGTCAAGCTAGCCCATTTGCGATAGCCCAGATTGATATCGCTATGCAAGCTGAAAGCCCGATTGGCATGATGATAACGGGCAAAATGTTCACTTTTGATCTCGACTTCGTCCTGGGTTCCGAGCGCTGGTCTGCGGGTATAAAAGTGCATGACGCCGCCCAGGGCATCGCTACCATAAATAACCGATCCTGGCCCAAACATGATTTCGGTACGCTCGATCATGGCGGGATCAAGGGTAATGACGTTTTGCAGGTGCCCTGAACGATAAATAGCGTTGTTCATGCGAATGCCATCCACCACTAAAAGTACTTTGTTGGCTTCGAACCCTCGCAAATTAGGGCTACCACCGCCTTGCTGACTTTTTTGGACAAAAACCTGTCCGTTTTGTGACAAGAGATCAGCAGCGGTTTGAGGGTTTTTGAGAGCGATATCTTGTGCTTTGATCACTTGGATCTGATGCGGGATATCAGACTTGCGCTCAAGATGGCGGTTGGCGATAAAAATGACCTCCTCTGCAGTATAAGAATAATGCTCTAGTATGATGAGGTAATTGGCTGATTGCGCCTCTGCGATAGAAACAACCTTTGCCGGATATTCGGGATGCACCAGCTTGATACTGCTAGCAGCGGCGAGTTGCTCATCCTCAAAACTGCATAAACCCTGCGCTTTGGTTAATCCACTTGCGAGCGTTTGCTCTTCTCGGTCTAGTAGCTCTATATTCACCCCCTCTATCCCTTGAAAGCTAGCTAGGTCCCGGACCGAGATTAGGGTGTTTTGGGCGAATAGCTGAGAGGATAAAATCAAACAAGTCAAACATAGAGAAAGGGCATAGCAGTATTTTGCTTTGCTAGGAAAGAACCAATTATTTGAACGATTGGGTTGATTCATGGATTGTCGTTCCAGCCATCATCTTCGGCTGCTGGAATGCCGCGGCGTTGAGTCTGTACGGTTTCTTTAAAAACAAAATTCACCATCTCGATGCTGATTCTGGCGCCACGTGTAGGATCATTGATAACCTGACAAATAAAGGTGCGGCCTCCTACGGGGAAATTGAAGGTTTGATTGATACCGTAGCTCTTGATTTTTTCGCGAAAAGCGCTCTCAAAGCCCTTGGCAAAGCTGCTATAGGCTTCATTTTCAAAGTAAACTTTATGTAGCATCGCACAAGCTTCCTCTGTCCAGAAATCGACCTCATTCTTTACCAATTTGGCATCTATCAATAAACCAAAGCGGATATGATGCCTCAGGATGGTTGCCTGAGGCAT
>JBCAWW010000785.1:0-3271 GCA_038534415.1 Bacteroidota bacterium
GTTCCGCAAGGCGGTATGCCTGACGCATAAAGTGTTCGTCCGAATGGATGGAAAGCATTTATGCAAAAAATTGAGGGAGATTATTACAATGTGATGGGCCTACCGGTTTCCCATCTATATCAGGAACTCAGCCAATTTTTTGCATAAATGCTTTCCATCCATTCGGACGAACACTTTATGCGTCAGGCATACCGCCTTGCGGAACGCGCATTTGAGGAGGATGAAATCCCGATCGGTGCCGTAATCGTCAATGAAGGTATGATCATCGGTAAAGGGTACAACCAAAGCGAACGCCTTTCTGACCCGACTGCGCATGCCGAGATGATCGCCATTACGGCAGCCTGCGAATATATGGGCCATAAGTTTTTGCCGGAATGCACACTATACGTAACCATAGAGCCTTGTCCGATGTGTGCTGGGGCCTTACGTTGGGCGCAGATTGGACGCATAGTGTTTGGAGCGCCCGAACCCAAAGTTGGTCATAGTAGACACGTCCCCTCTCTTCTACACCCACGTACTGAGATCCAAGGCGGTATCATGGAAGCGGAATGTGCAGGCATCATGCAGGAGTTTTTTCGCGCCAAAAGAGATCAGTAAAATCAAATATCCGCGGTAGAGTGATGGCTCATCACTCAAACTTTGGGGTACCAAATGCGCGATATTAAGCCATTCTCTAGCTTTCCAATCCAAGTATCCTCTGATAAACCCGCATATCATTGAGGATTTTATAGGCTTCCTGAAGATCAGGATCATCCAAAAATGAAGCTTCGATCACTCCCTGCTTATAGTAGTAACGGGTGATGATTTCTTTTTTGAGGAGGCGCATGATTTCTGCTTTGTGGGTAAGCAAATCACGGCTTTTTTGGCTTTGTAGATTGGTTTCTATTTCGGACAAGGCCGTCTGTAGTTCGAGTTCGGTGAAACCGCTCTCCGTCAAGGCCTGTCGCATCTTCGTTAGTTGCTGCTCAGTCAAAGTCTCAAATTGGAAGCCCCGGCGTTCGACGAAGTCGACAAAATCACCATAAACCTCCTCAGATACTTGAAACTCCTGCGGCCCTTCGATTTCTTCTTTTTCTTGGCTGAAAGCGGTTACAAAATCAAAAATGATCCCTTGCTCCACCAATGCTTTAGAAACCGGCATCAAAGGCGCATGAATTACAGGTCTATCAGGATCGACACCCGCCCCGTCAAAAACTTTACGCCCACTGCGAGTCGTAAATTCAGAGATCAGACTATCCGCCACTTTGGTTACCGTACCATCATCGAGTCGATTGGAGTAATCCAATGCTTGAATACAACGACCGCTTGGCGTATAATACTTGGCTACCGTAATCTTCATCTGCGTATTAAAACTCAGAGGACGCACATTTTGGACGAGCCCTTTGCCGAAGCTACGCGTTCCCACCAACACGCCACGATCTAGGTCCTGAATAGAACCCGCCACGATCTCGGAGGCAGAAGCACTACGCTCATTGATCAAAACGACCAAGGGAATATTTTCATCCAATGAGGGGTTGACCGTGTAGAATTCACGTTGGGTATCATGAGTCCGGCCTCTCATCTCAACAATTTTTTGTCCCTTTGGCACAAATACGTTGACGATATTAACTGCCTCTTGCAAACGGCCTCCCAGATTGCCTCGAAAATCGAGGATCATCCGATTCATGCGGGGGTTTTCGCGCTTGAGACTACTAAACGCATTGGCGACTTCTTGGCCTGCATTAGCGGTAAAACCCGTAACGAGAATATAACCAATAGAGTCATTGGCCATGCCAAAGTAGGGTACATTTTCTTGCTGAGCTTCATTTTGCCCGCCTCGCGGAACGCTCACCTCTTGAGTTTCGTCATTGCGACGAAAAAGAATATTGACCAGCGAGCCTCGCTCCCCACTGAGGAGATTTTCGATCTCATCCATGTTTCTCTTCCCAGCCGTGACATCGATATTGTCAAGCTTGATAATTTCATCACCGACCTGTAGACCGGCCTTATCGGCAGGGCCTTCCTCAAACAACTGCAGCACCAAAATCTGCCCTTTGCGTAGCCCTACCTCCGCACCGATGCTACTATACTGACCCGTACGGATCAATTTAGACTCATCAATCTGGCTTTCGCTATAATAATTGGTGTAAGGATCGAGAGAATATAACATGCTATCGATCGCAGTTCTCATCAGGCGGGTTGGGTCCGTCTCATCTACATAGCTTTTGTTGAGTTCGGTATAGAGTTCGGCAAATATTTCCATGTTGCGAGAAACCTCAAAAAGGTCCCCACCGACTCTAAAACCGACTGAAAACAAGAGCAGAACGAGCACTAGTCCCCACAAACGCCAAGACTTTAGCGATACATTACGCATAGATACATCAAAATTAGTAGGTCAAAATAGCATTTTTTTTAGCTGTAAGCTAGCTACTAATAAAGCCTATTTTGCGAAATATGGCTCTAAATTTAAGCTATATACCAAGAGTATGCCATCTCTTATGGACCAACATTTGGGCTAATTTGACGTTTAAAATTTCATAGAGTGGATATTTTTCTCAAAATTCCATAAATTAGCAGCTCAGTTAGTCCCTTCTTTATCATCATGAAACGTTTATTATTAGCGACATGGCTTCTTTCTGGTCTGTGCTTTACACTTTCAGCTCAACTGCTGGATGTAAAACTAGGCACGCCGGAATCACAACTTCTGCTCATGGCTCAAGCCAAGACAAGGGAGGTAGGTGAGGCCCAATTCAGCTTGGTCCAAAAGCTAGGTACAAGCTATGTCTTTAGACAAGTCATAGATGGTTACCAGGTAGATTTGACCTTTACGGTTGAAGCAGAAGAAGTCACCAGTATCAAGACGATTCACCAAGGCCTCAATGACACTCATTTTGTGGCGATGCGTGAGTATTTTGAAGAAACTGTCAAAGACTGGCATAGCAAATCATACTTTGTGCCCAACGCCCGTCTAGCCAATCAAGCAATGAAGAGCTTTAGCGGCTATCAAGCCCAAGCAGCTGCCTTTACGGATCCCTCGATGAGTCTGATGTTTGTCTTCGTTTATTACGAAAAGGACGGCATCGCTTACTTTTCTCGGCTAGAACGTAAGTTTTAGCAAGATTCGCCTCTACACTCTTGCCTTTTTGTAGTTTTGTGTAAAACCTCTAGCGGCAAAGCCTTATTTTGTGCGCTTATCATAGAGAATTTTATCCTAACTACAAGAGCTCACAATGCAAAATTTCATGTTGAATAGCATCCGCTACGGGATGCTAGGTTTGTTGCTGCTGGCTTT
>JBCAWW010000786.1:0-3267 GCA_038534415.1 Bacteroidota bacterium
TGCTTCAGCCATGGCGATTACCGCCGAATCTGTATAAGGCAATTTATTGGCTCTGGCCCATTTTCCAACCGTATCCTGCATGGCGTTATATTTGGCCTGAAAAGCACTATCGAGAAAAGACGAACCAAAGTTAATCTGGATCACTCCTCCGTTTTCGCCCAGCATTTTGATCATATCATCATTCATATTGCGCTCAAAGCCAGGGGTGTATTTACGACAAGAAGAATGAGAGGCAATGACCGGTGCTTCGACGATCTCTAATACATCATAAAAACTGCTATCTGAAACGTGCGAAATATCCACCATGGTGCCCACACGGTTCATTTCCTTGACGATGCGTTCCCCGAAGGGGCTCAGCCCATTCCAAGTGCGGGTAGTATCATAGGAGCTATCACATATTTGATTGTCTTTGCTGTGGGTGAGGGTTACATAACGAATGCCTCGTTCGTGGAAATAGGTCACATTGGCAATATCATCCATCATTGGGGCTCCATTTTCCATCCCCATCGGTAGCCCAATCTTCCCTGCGGCAAATAGGGCCTCAGCTTCTTGTGGAGTACCCGCAATCCCAAATTTATCTGGATTGGCTTCCACTAAGCTATTGACCATATCAATCAAACTATCGGCAAAAGCTTTGGCCCCACCGCTTTGTTGATAAGAAGCGGGAATATAAATTGACATAAAGGGTACGTCCAATCCCCCTTCTTTAGCTCTTTTGAAATCAAAATCGCCATCTTCTGTGCTTTCAATATTTTCTAAATATTGTCTTACGAGCTGAAAATTTTTCACAGCCATGCGGTAGGGCAAATCGACATGCCCATCTGTAATGATATAAGCATGTGCTAAGCTATCAGCGATAGCGAGCCGTTTAGCCTCCTCAGTCATTGGGGCCTCTGTAGCGCAGGCCGTCCATAATAAAAGGGATAGCAGAAATAAGGGAAGGGATTTCATAAAGCTAAGGTTTAATAGCAGTGATAGTAGAGCAATAGTCAGTCAAAAGAGCCTTAAAAAGAACGATAATAACAAAAAATGTCGGCTCGCAGGTCTTTTCTCATCATATACTTCTTAAAATTACATTTTTGAATTTATTTTTGTCTAATGAGTTATCTCGACTGGGGAGTTTTAGTATTGTTTTTTGCCTATACCTTATGGGATGGGATTCGGGCAGGCAAACAGGGAGATAGCCTACAACATCAACTTTTGGCGGGTCGGCGACAACCTTGGTGGTTGATTGGCGTTTCGATCATGGCTTCACAGGCCTCTGCGATCACCTTTATTGGTGCTACCGGTCAGTCCTTTATGCATGATATGCGCTTTTTGCAGGTCTATTTGGGTCTGCCAATAGCGATGATTATCCTCTGTGTAACGCTTGTTCCCTTTTTTCACAAGCTCAAAGTATTTACCGCTTATGAAGCTTTAGAGAAGCGTTTTGGCTTGCCAGTAAGGCTTACCACTAGTGCTTTCTTTTTGATCTCTAGAGGCGCTTCGGTTGGGATCACCATTGCCGCTCCGGCTTACGTTTTAGCCTTGATATTGGGTTGGCCTTTGAGTACGACCATATGGCTCATTGGAGGATTCACGACCATATATACCTTATTTGGAGGGATTGCTGCGGTTTTGAGGACAGATTTCAAGCAAATGATCCTGATGTTGTTTGGCTTAGCCTTTTGTTTTGCCTTCATTATCAATCGCTTGCCTGAAGGCGTAAGTTATGGGGATGCTTTACATTTAGCTGGCACGATGGGCAAATTGGAGATTCTGGATTTTAATTGGGATCTCGGACAAAAATACAATGTCTGGTCAGGAGTCATTGCAGGTTTGTTTATGATGCTCTCCTATTTTGGGGCAGATCAGTCTATGGTACAGCGCTACCTGACAGCCCGAAGCCTTGGAGATGCGAGAGCTTCTTTGATTATGTCTGCCTTATTTAAGGTCCCTATGCAATTTTTGATTTTGCTATTGGGAGTCAATCTTTATGTGTTTTACATTTTCAATGAACGCCCTCTCTTATTTATTCCTGACGCAGCTCAGGAGGTCAGTCAACATGAAGGGCAATTTCAAACGGTGCACGATGCACGGGAAACAGCCGCTTGGGCTTTGCTCGAAAATCCAAACGATCCAGCACTCAAGCAAAAGTTGCAAGAGTATGATCATCAGGCCCAATCTTTACGCAAGGCAGAGATTCACCAGCAGGGGAAGTCAAGAAATGATACCAATTACGTATTTCCCTACTTCATGCTACATGAATTGCCGATTGGTATTTTGGGATTATTGATTGCGGCGATTATGGCGGCAGCATTGTCAAGTATTGATACTATGCTCAACTCATTGGCTGCATCCTCAGTCGTAGATTGGTATCAACGCTTGGGAAGCGTTCCGCGAAGCGATAAACACTATTTATGGGCCACCTATGGCTTTACGGCTTTTTGGGGCTTATTCGCGACCATAACGGCTTTGTTTTTTGGAGAGACTGAATCCATCATAGAAGTTGTCAACCAATTGGGTAGTTATTTTTATGGCCCTTTGCTAGGAGTATTTTGCTTACTCTGGATTCCGGGAGCCAATGGGCGGAGTGCCATGATCGGACTGATTGGTGGATTAGTGGTGGTATTGGCGATTGGCAGTTGGCACATACACTGCGATACGGGCGAAATGATGTTTCTCAACCCAGTAGGCTCTCTTCCTGAGGGCTTTCACGCCAAAATCGAATATCTGTGGCTAAATCCTATTGGGCTGTTGGCTGTGTGCGCCCTTGGTTGGATTTGGGGAGATAGGGGGACAAAAAAAAACTAGGGGATTCTATCCCATTGGGAGAATCAACCCTAGCCCTTGCTCTTGTAATTCCAGGATTACCGTCCTGTTATGCATTACAATAATAGGCCCCTCCCAAGCATGCTCAAACTAAATTTATCGCCAATCTTTACATGCATTGCCAATTTATTGCTTGACACATGAGGCTTAGTGGATATCACTGGCTATGAGACACTTACGATATATTTTAACAGAAAATATCTTTCAATCGCATAAATATTTGCTTAAAAAAGTAAGAAAGCGAAAGGATTCTTACCCTACTATGCCAAAATGCGAGACGAAAAGAAGGAAAAATAAGGGTAAAAAAGGCGGGCTAAAGAATACTTCGGTGAAAGGAATCCAGATTGCCATTGGGCATGGCAAAGCGTCGCCAAAAGTAGGGACAAAAAAAAACTAGGGGATTCTATCCCATTGGGAGAATCAACCCTAGCCCTTGCTCTTGTAATTCCAGGATTA
>JBCAWW010000787.1:0-3267 GCA_038534415.1 Bacteroidota bacterium
CACAACAAACTCTGGATCAAGTTCTTCCTGCTCGCCGTTTTCGCAACCATGTATGTGCGCGACCACGCCCGCCCAGCCTTCCACAAGGCGCTCGGGATCGACATTGACGAATACGATTTCAAAGTATTTGAAATCACGAGCGAAAGCATCTTTCTTTTCGTCATCGTTGATAGCATTTTGGGCGGCTTCTAAACCTTCAAACCCATCCAATGTCCTATCTACTCCTGCAAAATGCTGCAAAGCTTCCTTAATCGCTTTAGGAAGCTTGTCGCGAAGCTCCGACATATTGGTGATCACTTGCTGGACACTTTTCTCATCAAACTGTAAAGCTTTGGCAGCGTCATCAAATACACCAAAATAATCCACTATTCGTCCAAAATGTTTATTGGGGAATAAGCGGTTGGTCCGGCAGACGGCCTGTAACAAAGTGTGATCCTTGAGAGATTTGTCCAGGTACATGGTCTGGAGAATGGGAGCATCAAAACCGGTTAGGAGCTTTGCGGTAACGATAATAAACTTGAGGTCTGATTGAGCATCATTAAATTCTTCAACAATTTTTTCTTGTTGTCCCTTATCAACTCCCCATTTTTGTTTGAACTCTAATTTATCGTTCGATGAAGTCGAGATCACCACTTTGCTAGTCTCCTCAGGAAAATATTTATCTAATTCTTCTTTATACTGTACGCAAGCATGACGATCTGGAGTAACGATCATTGCCTTAAATCCGTGAGGAGCCACTTTCTCTTTAAAGTGAGTAGCAATATCCTCAACAATCTTAGCTACTCTCTCAGGTGCTTTGAGGAAGGTCGCCATCTTTGCCGATCTTTTGTTGAGCGCATCTGCCTCTTCGTCTGACAAAGCTGCACTTTCTTTAAACTCCGCAAAGGCTTTATCAATGCTCTCCTTGTCAACGTGAACGTCGATCAAACTCGGTTCAAAGTGCAAGGGTAAGGTCGCTTTATCTCGGATAGAATCGTGGAAAGTATATCGGGACATATAACCTCCTTCATCCTCTTCTGCACCAAAAGCCCAAAAGGTGTTTTTATCTGCTTTATTGACAGGCGTTCCGGTGAGACCGAAGAGAAATGCATTGGGAAGAGCAGCCCGCATCTGACGACCAAGGTCTCCTTCCTGAGTACGATGGGCCTCATCAACCAAAACAATGATGTTATCTCGGCTATTCATATTGGGTTTCGCGTCGCGGAACTTATGAATCATCGAGATAATGATCTTACGGGTATCTCGTTCTAGTAAAGTTTGCAGTTCACTAATACTATCAGTCGTCTCTACATTGGGCACATCCGCTGCATTAAAGGTGCCACTGATTTGGGTGTCTAGATCGGTACGATCTACGAGCACAATGACAGTCGGACTTTTAAGGGCATGAGATTTGCGGAGTTTCTGAGCCGCAAATACCATCAATAAAGATTTACCTGAGCCTTGAAAATGCCAGATTAAGCCTTTTTTGATATGGCCTTCAGTTACCCGCGCTACAATTTTATTAGCCGCTTCGTATTGCTGGAAACGGCAAATGATTTTGATACGCTGCTTCTTTTTATTGGAGGTAAACAAAGAGAAGCTTTGCATAATGTCCAATAGGCGAGCGGGATGTAGTAAGTCTGACAGTTCTTTACCAATTTCCGCTAAGCCCAACTTTCTCGCCAAAGCATCATTTTCGCCTTCTAGTCGCCAGGGTGCCCAAAATTCTAATGGAGTGCGAATCGCTCCGTAATACAATTCTTTACCTTCCGTGGCAAAAGAAAGGATATTAGGTACAAATAAAGCCGGTACACTATTTTCATAAATTTCATGGACCTCATGAGCGCCATCCAACCAACTGACGGAAGGACGGATAGGCGTCTTCGCTTCGCCTACCACCACGGGTATCCCATTGATCAATAAGACTATATCTGGGATCTTGGTTTCTCGGTGATGAATTCGAAACTGATTTGTAACAATGTATTCGTTTTGAGTCAGATCCTCAAAGTCTATCAGCCGTAAAGGGACATGCCGGTTGTTCTCGCCAAAAGGCATGGTTTTCTCTCCGGTCAACCACTTAAAAAATTCTTCATTGGCTTTAACTAAGCCGATCTGATTGACGGCAAGCAATATCGCCCTAAGTTTGTAGATCACTTCATCGGCCAGTTCGGGGCGCTGGGCGATCTCCGGATTGAGTCGAATCAATGCTTCTTTTAAGGAGCTTTCGACCAATACTTCATTTGGGCCTCGCTTCAGCTCTTTGGCTGCTCGATACTCCCAATGTAGTCCATAGCTAGGCTTTGGTTCTTGGCTTTGATAGAGATCCTTTTGGTTGAGGTTAATACCGCTGAGCTGATGGACAATATAGTGTTCGACACTATTGAGTTCATTGAATGCCATGGTGAGCCTTAATCGTACCTTGAAATTATTTATACTTGCCTAAAGATTGGCAGAACAGGAAATTACAGGATGAGAAATGAATTTCCTAATACTATAAATCATGAAAGCCAGTTTTGACCTAAAAGTGTTAATAACTGCTCCCCCAATCGATAAAGTTTGGATTCATGAATCTCCGGGAAATAATGGTCTGGATGTGAGTCAGCAGCAAGGGCATTCTGAGTAGCATTAGTCAATAGGCGAGCATCAGTTTCCAAGGTATATCCGCCGGGGGTCAACTGGTCCAGACGAGTTTTTAAAGCCTGGCAGGAAGTAGTTTCTACATCTATTGCTTCCAAGCGATGATACAACAACCAAACTTCAAAACAAGGATTGCTGATAGTAATATTCCAATTCTGTTCTTCAGCACATTGTTGATATAATTCGTCTATGTCTGTACGGCTCCATCGATCAACATCTAGCACAAACCAGAGTTGATCATCCGCAGCAGGAATCCATTCTTCAGATTCTCGAAAGCCCGCAACACGGTCGAGAAAATATTTCGGGGCAGACTTCCCTCCTTCACGGGCCACTATCTTGATCTTAACTCGTTGATTGATGGCATTGAAAAAACGAAAATATGCGTCCTCGCGTTCTCCTTCAGCAACGATCACAAATAAACGAGCGTCTCGATGTGGCTCTCCCTTTTTATACGCTCTGTTCTTCCGGGGCATATTGCTTCCAGTTTATATCGTCTAAGTTGGCGAGAAAAGGAATCGCTCCAAATCGACCGTTTAGGTAGCCTTTACGGATATCCAGATCATAACGAATATCGTATGAACTCAATGGATACATTACACTGGCCCCCTCTGGCTTCTTTTCAACAAACCAGATTTCATCTTTTCTGAAGTG